>NZ_CAXRDQ010000050.1:0-112752 GCF_964229365.1 Abyssibacter sp.
ACCCCTTCGATGCTAAGGTGTTACCGATGTCTCCGGAATAATCCGTTACCCATGTGATCGGTACGGACAGGGAGAAAATGGCGGAGCGGACGGGACTCGAACCCGCGACCCCCGGCGTGACAGGCCGGTATTCTAACCAACGGAACTACCGCTCCGCGAAACTGAAACTGTTCTCGTTTGACTGGTGGGTGCTGACGGGATCGAACCGCCGACATTCGCCTTGTAAGGGCGACGCTCTACCAGCTGAGCTAAGCACCCGGAAATGAAAACCCAGACGGTGAACCGCCTGGGTTTTCGTTGGGCACCTGCCCGACGCGAGTTATTTTATCGCGTCTTTGAGCGCCTTACCAGCCTTAAATCCAGGCGTCTTGCCTGCAGCGATTTCGATGGTCTCGCCAGTCTTCGGGTTGCGGCCAGTACGGGCGGCGCGGTCGCGAACAGCAAAGGTACCGAAACCCACGAGCGAAACCTTGTCACCCTTCTTCAAGGAAGCGGTGATGCCATCAAATACTGCGTCGACGGCGCTGGTGGCATCAGCCTTCGAAAGGTCAGCGGATTCGGCGACCAGCTGGACGAGTTCAGTCTTATTCATAGTACGAGGATCCCCTCAATTACGTGTGTATACGGTGGATGCGCATCCGTGCATCGCACTCACTGTGCATTCCAAGGGTCTTGTGATTAGAAAGCCCCACCGACGCAGCGGCCGCGCTGCGAATGTTCGGTCGGCATCCCTGACCGGCGTGTGTTCTCCATCCCTTGAAACTTCGTTCGCCCAAGCCTCGGGCTTGTGCGTTTTATAGCAGCGTGCCGAGAAGAGCGTCAACCGAAAAACCGCGAAATGACGCGGTTTTTTGGCAACTGATCGATCAATGGGCTCGAACCGGCTCCTTGCCGCCTTCCGTTGCCGCCGATGGCGGGTGCTCCGACTCGGCCGGCTCCGGCAAATGCTCAAGCGCCAGCTTCAGAACATCGTCAATCCAGCGAACAGGCTCGATATTGAGCTTGTTCTTGATGTTCGCGGGAATCTCCGCGAGGTCTTTGGTGTTCTCGTGCGGAATCATTACTGTCTTGATTCCACCACGGTGCGCGGCCAGCAGTTTCTCCTTCAAGCCGCCAATCGGCAGCACTTCGCCACGCAGCGTAATCTCACCGGTCATCGCCACTTCCGCGCGCACCGGAATCTTGGTTAGCGCAGACACCAGCGCAGTCGCCATCGCGATACCGGCCGACGGCCCATCTTTTGGTGTGGCCCCTTCCGGCACGTGAACGTGAATATCCATCTCGTGCTGAAAGTCCGGCGCAACCCCCAACGCAGCCGCGCGACTGCGCACCACGGTGAGCGCCGCTTGCACGGACTCCTTCATGACGTCACCCAGACTACCGGTATGCGTCAACCGCCCCTTGCCCGGGACGACGGCCGTTTCGACCGTTAGCAACTCGCCGCCGACCTCGGTCCAGGCCAGCCCGGTCACCTGCCCGATCCGGTTCTCTTCCTCGGCCTGGCCGAAACGGAACTGCGGAACGCCGAGATAGTTGTTCAGGTTGCGAACCGTGACATGGAGCGGCCCACGCTTAGGGTCTTCAACGAGTTGTTTGACGACCTTGCGCGCGATCTTGCTCATCAGCCGCTCCAGATTACGGACGCCGGCTTCGCGCGTGTACAGACGCACGGCATCACGCACCGCGCCTTCAGAGACCGATAGCTCGTCGGCGTTCAGGCCATTGTCCTTGATCGCCTTCGGCAACAGGTACCGCTGCGCGATATTGACCTTTTCATCCTCGGTGTAACCCGGCAAGCGGATCACTTCCATGCGATCTAGCAATGGCCCTGGAATGTTCAGGGTGTTGGCGGTGGCGACGAACATCACATCCGACAGGTCGAAATCCACTTCCAGATAATGGTCGTTGAACGTGTTGTTCTGCTCGGGATCAAGCACTTCCAGTAAGGCCGATGCCGGATCACCGCGAAAATCCATCGCCATCTTGTCGATTTCGTCGAGCAGGAACAGCGGATTGCGCACGCCGACCTTGGTCAGATTCTGAACAATCTTGCCCGGCATGGAGCCGATGTAGGTCCGGCGATGCCCACGGATCTCCGCTTCGTCGCGCACGCCGCCCAGGCTCATGCGGACGAACTTGCGATTGACCGCCCGCGCAATGGACTGCCCCAAGGAGGTCTTGCCCACGCCAGGCGGGCCGACCAGACACAGAATCGGCCCGCGCAGCTTGCGCACCCGGCTCTGAACCGCGAGGTACTCGAGGATCCGTTCCTTGACCGACTCCAGACCGTAGTGGTCCTCGTCGAGCTGATCTTGCGCCCGTTCGACGTCGATACGTGTCTTGGTCCGCTTCTTCCACGGCACGCCGGTGATGGCGTCGAGATAATTGCGGACCACTGTGGCCTCGGCAGACATCGGCGACATCATCTTCAGCTTGTTGAACTCGGCCGTGGCCTTGGCCTTGACCGACTTTGGCATGCCGGCCTTTTCGATCTTGTTCTCGATCTCCTCCATCTCGTTGGGCGCGTCTTCCATCTCGCCGAGTTCCTTCTGAATGGCCTTCATCTGCTCATTCAGGTAGTACTCGCGCTGAGACTTTTCCATCTGCTGCTTGACGCGGCCACGGATGCGCTTTTCGATCTGGAGGATGTCGATCTCGCCCTCAATGAGAGCGACGATGTGCTCAAGCCGAGCGCGCGGGCTATCGGCTTCGAGGATGGTCTGCTTGTCTTCAAGCCGCAGGCTCAGATGCGCGGCGATGGTATCCGCGAGGCGGCCGGCATCATCCATGCTGGTGAGGGACGGCAGCAATTCAGCCGGTGTTTTCTTGTTGAGCTTTACGTACTGCTCGAACAGACCCAGCGTCGACCGCACCAGAGCATCCATCTCGCGCGTCTCATCGTCATCGCGTTCGTCGAATGGGGCGTACTCGGCGACGAGGTAGCCGCCGTCCTGCTCGGTGAAGTTCGTGACCCGCGCGCGCTCCGTGCCTTCGACCAACACCTTTCGGGTGCCGTCCGGGAGCTTCAGCAGCTGGAGGATGCTGGCCAACGTTCCGACCTCGTAGACATCGTCCAGTCCCGGGTCATCGGTCTCGGCCTCTCGCTGCGCAACCAGCAAGATCTTCTTGTCATCGGCCATCGCCGCGTTCAGGGCGTTCACCGACTTGTCCCGCCCCACGAACAGGGGAATCGCCATGTGGGGGTACACCACCACATCGCGTAATGGCAGGACGGGGACTTGCTGTTCTTCTGACATGCGTGCGCCTGTTGATCGACTGCCCACTAAATGGAACCGACCAGCGCAGATTCAAGCGCCAATCGACATGTCGGCGTCGGTGTCAGGCGGACGACTTGACGTTTGACGCCTCTGGAAGCGATTCCTTCGGATTTTCATAGACGATGTAAGGCCGGGCATCGCCGCGCACGACGGCATCGTCGACAACCACCTTCACGGCGTTCTCCATCGACGGCAGGTCGTACATGACGTCCAGCAAAATGCGTTCGAGAATCGTGCGCAATCCGCGAGCACCCGTCTTGCGTTCCTTCGCCTTAGCGGCGACAGCTCGCAGGGCTTCGTCACGGAACTCGAGTTCGCAATTCTCCATGTCGAAGAGCTTGGCGTACTGCTTGGTCAACGCATTCTTCGGCTCGCGCAGGATGGAGATCAGCGCGTCCTCGTCCAGCTCTTCCAGCGTAGCCACCACCGGAAGACGGCCGACGAACTCGGGAATCAGGCCGTACCGCACCAAATCTTCGGGTTCGACATTGGCCAGCACCTCGCCCAGATCGCGATTGTCATCGCGGCTCTTGACGTCAGCACCGAACCCGATGCCGGATTTTTCCGAACGATCGCGGATGACCTTGTCCAGGCCGGCGAAAGCGCCGCCGCAGACAAAGAGGATGCCGGAGGTGTCGACCTGTAGAAACTCCTGCTGCGGATGCTTGCGGCCACCTTGCGGCGGTACCGACGCCATCGTGCCTTCGATCAGCTTGAGCAGTGCCTGCTGCACGCCTTCGCCAGACACATCACGCGTGATCGACGGGTTCTCGCTCTTGCGCGAAATTTTGTCGATCTCATCGATGTATACGATGCCGCGCTGCGCCTTTTCGACCTCGTAGTCGCACTTCTGCAGCAGCTTCTGGATGATGTTTTCGACGTCCTCGCCGACATAACCCGCCTCGGTCAGCGTGGTCGCATCAGCGATCGCGAACGGCACATCGAGCAACCGGGCAAGCGTTTCCGCGAGCAGTGTCTTGCCAGAACCGGTGGGTCCGATCAGCAGGATGTTGGACTTCTGCAATTCGACGCCGTCATCCACACCTTTCGCGCCGAGACGCTTGTAGTGGTTGTAGACAGCAACCGCGAGGACCTTCTTCGCGCCTTCCTGGCCGATCACGTACTCGTCCAGAACCGATTTGATTTCCTGCGGCTTGGGCAAGCCCTGGTTGACCGGCTTGGCCTGCAGTTCCTCGCGGATGATGTCATTGCAGAGCTCGACGCATTCATCGCAGATGAACACGGAGGGTCCGGCAATCAGTTTGCGCACCTCGTGCTCGCTCTTTCCGCAGAAGGAGCAGTACAGCACGCGGCCATTCCCGTTTTTAGATTCGTTTGCCATCAGCGTTTCGTCGTTTCGTCTCGTCAACCAAAGTGTGACACCGCCACACCCGGCTGCAGAATATCAAGCAAGATCCGGACCCGACGGATGCGCTCAGGACTGTCCAGTCTCCGCGCCAGGCCGACGATCCAGGACCTCATCAATCAGACCATAATCTTTCGCGCCTTCTCCCGAGAGGAAGAAATCGCGGTCCGTATCCTTCGAAATCTTGTCGAGATCCTGCCCGGTGTGCTGCGCAAGAATCTCGTTCAGGCGCTGGCGGATGAACAGAATTTCCTTGGCGTGGATCTCAATATCCGTCGCCTGCCCCTGGAACCCACCCAGTGGCTGATGAATCATCACGCGCGAGTGAGGCAACGCGAAACGTTTGCCCTTGGCGCCACCTGCCAGCAACACCGCACCCATACTCGCGGCCTGCCCGATGCACATCGTCGCCACATCGGGCTTGATGAACTCCATGGTGTCGTAGATCGACAGTCCGGCGCTCACCGACCCGCCGGGCGAGTTGATGTAGAGATTGATGTCCTTGTCCGGATTTTCGGACTCCAGGAACAGCAACTGCGCGACGATCAGATTGGCCATGTGATCGTCGATCGGGCCCACGACGAACACGACCCGCTCTTTCAGCAGGCGTGAGTAGATATCGAACGAGCGCTCCCCGCGAGGGGTTTGCTCGATGACCATCGGGACCAGATTCAGCGCGCGTTCATTCATTCAGCGGCCTCAGTATTCGGGTTCATCAGATCGTCGAAGCTCACGACTTTGTCGGTGACCTTCGCATCTTGCAGCAGCGTGTCAACCACCCGCTCTTCCATCGCCAGCGCCTGGAACTGCTGCATGATCTGCGGCTGTGATCGATAGTACTGCATCGCCTGATCACTGTCCGCGAGCTCAGACGCGTAGCGAGCGATCACCGCCTCCACATGTTCCTCTTCGACCTTGACTGACTTCTCTTTAATCACTTCGGAAATCAGCAGGGACAGCGCCACGCGCTTGGCCGCATTGTCCTTGAACAAGTCGTCCGGCAGCATCCGAGCCATTGCGTCAGGGTCATTGTTCGGCATGTTGCCAAAACGCTGAACCGCTTCCTGCCGCATCCGCTGAATCTCTTCATCGACCATTGCCTGGGGCACGTCGATCGGATTGGCGGCCAGCAAGCCATCCATGACCTGTTCCTTGACCTGCGTTGTGGCCGCCTTGTCACGCTCGCGGCCCAATTGTTCGCGGATCTTGTCGCGCAGGCCTGCTTCGCCAGCCGATTCCTCGACGCCCAGCGTCTTGAGCAGCTCGGCGTCATCGAGCGAGGGATCTTCGCCCGCCTCGACACTGTGAATCTTCACATCAAACTGAGCCTGTTTGCCCTTCAGATTCTCCGCCTGGTAGTCCTCGGGGAATTCGACGTCGATCGTGGTTTCGGTACCGGCCGTCAGACCGATCAGCGCGGTCTCCATGCTCGGGATGAACCGGCCGGCGCCTAGCTCGACCTCCTGGTCCTCGGCCTTCCCGCCCTCGAAAGGTTCGCCGTCCAGCTTGCCAAGGAAATCCAGCTTGATCTTGTCACCGCTCTCGGCAGCGCGTTCGACGGGCTTCCAGACGCGGTGCTGCTGGCGGATCGTGTCCAGCGTGCGTTCGACGTCAGCGTCACCGATCTCGACGGTCGGACGCTCCACGGTGATCGCATCCAGGCCAGCCAGGCTGATCTCGGGAAACACCTCGAAGCTCGCCGTGTACTTCAGCGGTTCGCCCACGGCCTCAGCCTGGATATCGAACGTCGGGAAACCAGCCGGCTTGAGTTCCGACTTTTCGATCGCCTGCGGATAGGTTGCCCGGAGCAATTCCTCGACGGCTTCGGCCCTCGCGGCGTCGCCGTAGCGCTGCTGCAAGACTTTCATCGGCACCTTGCCCGGACGAAAACCCGGCACTTTGGCGCGCTGGCCCAACTGGCGAATACGGGTGGTGAATGCCTGCTCCAGCTGGTCTGCCGGAATCTCGACGCTCAGGCGCCGACGGAGGCCTTCGGATTGCTCTACGGATACGTCCATGCTTGCTATCTACTTCTGTGGACCGGCCACGGTCGTGGACCGGGATGTGAAATCTGGTGCGAAAGGGGAGACTCGAACTCCCACGGGTTTCCCCACTGGAACCTAAATCCAGCGCGTCTACCAATTCCGCCACTTTCGCGAGGGCGCGAGAGTTTACCAGAGCGGGATTCGCGGCGGTGTGCGAACGTCTAGATCATCGCGGGCTGGAACACGCCCTGCTCCGTCACGATCCAGTCGATCAGCGCGTAGGGCGTCGCATCGAACACCGGATTGAATACCCGAATGTCTTGCGGTGCATGCCGCTGCCCTGCCCACGTGGTGATCTCATCGGACGGCCGCTCCTCGATTTCGATCTCGGATGCGCTCGTAGCGTTCATGTCCACGGTCGACATCGGGGCCACCACCATCATGCGCAAGCCGTGATGGCGCGCCAGCACCGCCAGCCCGTAGGTGCCGATCTTGTTCAGTACATCACCGTCAGCAGTGATGCGATCCGCGCCGGTGATGACCACGTCGATACGACCGGCGCGCATGATGCTCGCCGCTGCCGAATCGACAACCAAGGTCGGCTGGATACCGTCCATCGCCAGCTCCCACGCAGTCAGGCGCGCGCCCTGCAACCAAGGTCGGGTTTCGCCAACGAAGACATCTCCGAGGCGCCCCTCTGCCTGCAGCTGTCGAACCACACCCAGCGCGGTGCCGAATCCGGCAGTCGCCAGCGAGCCCGTGTTGCAGTGGGTGTAGACGTTGACATTGCCCTGCAGGCATTCCGTCGCGTGCCGGGCCATGGCGTGGTTCGCGCGCAAGTCTTCGGCCTGGATCGACAGGGCCTGTTGCAGCACATCGTCGAACAGGCTGGATTCATCGCCGCAGCGCGCCAGAACACGATCCACCGCCCAGGCCAGGTTCACCGCCGTCGGCCGAGCCAGTTTCAGGCGCTCACCTGCAAGCGCCAGGCCGGCCAGGCCGGTGTTGGAGCGGGCCGCCAGCGCTAGTCCGAAAGCGGCCGCGACACCGATGGCCGGCGCGCCACGCACGACCATGTTGGCGATGGCGTCAGCGACATCCTCCCAGCGCTCGCAGTCGACATAGGTCTCGCGCGCAGGCAAGCAACGCTGGTCAAGCAGGCGCAGGGTGCGCCCCGTCCAGCGCGCGGGATCCGGACATCCCTTTGTTATGCTTTCAGCCAATCACCGACCTCCGATTTCACGTTCTGGGACATGGTCTCAGTTCGCGGAGCATCTGCCTACGCCAACCGGGACTCTTCAAGTTGGAAGTGCATACCTTGCTCACGCCGCGCTGGCTACTACCGATCGAGCCGATGGCGGTACTGGAAGGCCATGGCCTGGCCATGGACAACGGCCGGATCACGGCGATCATCCCGCCCGAGGCGCTGGATAGCGTGCAGGCCGTCGAGCACATCGATCTGCCGGACCACGCCTTGCTACCGGGCTTGGTGAATGCCCACACGCACGCGGCGATGAGTCTGATGCGTGGCATGGCCGACGACCTGCCGTTGCAGGAATGGCTGGAACAGCACATTTGGCCCGCCGAGGGACGCTTTGCGTCGGAAGCCTTCGTGCGCGACGGCACGCAACTCGCAATGTTGGAAATGCTGCGCGGCGGCACGACCTGCTTTGCCGACATGTACTTCTTCCCCGATGCCGTGGCCAAGGCCGTCGATGCTGCGGGCATGCGCGCAGCGGTGGGCATGATCCTGATCGACTTCCCTACCGCCTGGGCCAAGGATGCGGACGAGTATCTGTCCAAAGGATTGAGCGTGCGGGATGCCTCTCGCGACATGCCCCTGGTCACCACGATCTTTGCGCCGCATGCGCCCTATACCGTCTCTGACGCGCCGCTCAAGCGTGTGCGCACGCTCTCGGACGAGCTGGACCTGCCGGTCCAGATGCATGTCCACGAAACCCGTTTCGAGGTCGATGAAGCGCTGCGCACGACCGGTCAGCGGCCGCTGCAGAGGCTGGACGGCCTGGGTCTGCTCAAACCGGGCTTCATGGCTGTCCACATGACCGCGCTGACCGATGACGACATCAGACTCTGTGGCGCACGCGGCCTTTCGGTGGTGCACTGCGCGGAATCGAACATGAAACTCGCCAGCGGCCAGTGCCGTGTTGACGACCTCCTGGATCACGGCGTGAATGTCGCGCTGGGAACCGATGGCGCGGCCAGCAACAACGATCTCGACATGTTCGGGGAGATGCGAACGGCCGCGATGCTCGCCAAACTGACGACACAACGCGCCACCGCCTTCTCGGCCGGGCAAGCCTTGCAGGCGGCCACGCTAGGCGGCGCACGCGCGTTGAACCTGGAGTCCGTCATCGGCAGTCTTCAACCCGGAAAATCCGCCGATATGATCGCCGTTTCGATGCGCCAACCAAACACTTGGCCGGTGCATAACGTGATCTCGCAACTCGTGTACGCCTGCGACCGCGAACAGGTCTCGGATGTCTGGGTGGCGGGTCAACGCCTGCTCGAACGCCGCGAAGCCAAAACGCTCAATGCTCCGCAAATCATGGATCGCGCAGCCCACTGGGCACAGCGCATGCAGGAACCCGCATGAATCAGAACGCCGATCCGGCCGAACTCGGCCGCTTCAATGCCCTCGCCCATGACTGGTGGGCTCCGGATGGCCCCATGGGTCCGCTCCACGCCATCACCCCGCTGCGCCTGGACTACATCCAAGCCACCCGACCGCTCAAAGGTTTGCGTGTCGCCGATATCGGCTGTGGCGGCGGCATCGTCGCGGAGGCCATGTGCCGGGCCGGCGCCAAGGTTACGGCCATTGACCTGTCCTCCGAACTGCTTGGAGCGGCCCAACTGCATGCCGAAGACGGCGGGCTGGACATCGATTTCCGCGAGACCAGCGCCGAAGCATTGGCGCAGGCTATGCCGGGGAGGTTTGATCTCGTGACCTGCCTGGAAATGCTAGAGCATGTACCGGAGCCGTCATCCATCGTCGCCGCCTGTCGGACGCTGGTGAAACCCGATGGCGAGGTGTTGTTCTCGACGATTAACCGCAACCCCAAAGCCTTCGCATTGGCCATTGTCGGTGCCGAATACCTGCTCCGCATGCTGCCTCGCGGCACGCACCAGTACGAAAAGCTGATCCGCCCCGCCGAACTGGCCACGTGGAGCCGCGATGCAGGCCTGGCGGTGCAAGACATGACCGGGCTGGTCTACAACCCGATCACGCAGGTCTATCGTCTGCACCCGACCGATGTAGGTGTGAACTACTTCATGCGCACGTGCCCGGCCGCATGAAGGCCTGGCTCTTCGACCTGGACGGCACGCTGCTCGACACCGCGCCGGACCTGCACCGAGCATTGAGCACCCTGCTAGCGGAGGAAGACCGCGAAGCCATCCCGCTGGAGCTGATGCGCCGCTACGTGTCACGTGGCGCCCGAGGCCTCGTGCGCCTGGCATTCGGTGAGGTTGCGGACGACACGGCGCTAACGACGCGCCTGGTCGAGCACTACGCCCGCGACATCGCATCGGCCACCCGCCTGTTCGATGGCCTGGAACCACTACCCGAGACGCTCAAGGCACGCGGACTGACCTGGGGCATCGTCACCAACAAGCTGGAGGTATTGGCCCGCCAGGTTCTCGATGCGCTGCCCCAGGCCGCCGTGCTGCAGGATTGCGCGTTACTGATTGGCGGCGATACCGCCGGCGAGCGCAAGCCCCATCCTGCGCCGCTGCTGCTCGCCGCGGATCGGCTCGCCCTGCCCGTCGCGGACATCGTCTATGTCGGCGACGCGCTGTCGGACATTGAGGCAGGCCGCCGCGCCGGAATGACCACCGTGTCGGTTGGCTGGGGTTATGTCCCCGACGACGTCGCGCCGCCCACCGCATGGCAAGCCGATCACCACGCCGACCGCCCCCGTGACCTGCTCGCCCTGATCAACACCCTGTGAACACAAGCGCACCCAACGATCCACCGGTCTGGCTGATCACCGGCGCCGGCAGCGGCCTGGGCCGCGCCACGGCGCTGGCTGCTGCCCGCCAGGGCGCCCGCGTCATCGTCGCCGGTCGCAGCCGTCGCCGGCTCGAAGACACCGCCGAAGCCATCGCCGACGACGGAGGCGTGGAACCGGCAGTCCTGCCGTTGAACTTGGCGGGCGCCAGCATCGATGACTACGAGCAGGTCACGCACATGCTGACTACCCAATTCGGGCGGCTGGACGTGCTCGTTCACTGCGCGGCACAGTTCACCGGACTGACGCCACTGCACGAGCTCAAGCCCACGGACATGGCGACGATCATGCATGTGAATGTCACGGCGCCGTGGCTGCTGACGCGCTCGTTGCTCGGGCTGCTGGCCGCCCGGCAGTCGGCAGTCGTCTGGATCGACGATGCCGATGCACGCCGCTCCAATGCATTCTGGGGCGCCTACGGGCTGTCGAAGGCCGCCCTTTGGAAAATGCAGGACACCTGGGCCCAGGAGCTGGACGCCACCAGCTCGATCCGGATGCTCAGCTTTTCGCCACCGCCGATGTTCACGGCGCTGCGACGGCTGGCATTCCCCGCGATCGCGCCCAGTCAACTCGAAACGCCGGAGCGCAACGCTGAACGCTTGCTGCAGCTGGTTCGGGGATCATCGACCGCGTGAAACCTCCGATACGGCAAATCGGCTTCCACCCCGCCCGGAAAATTTCGTTGCCCGAGGCGGTGAAAGGTCTGTTAACGTATCCGTGTAAGTAACTCAGCCCAAAGGATTTGGGGATGAATGGGGACAAACCCACAAGCATCCTGGTCGTGGATGATGACGAGGACATCACCGCCTTCATCTACGGACAACTCGAACCGCAAGGATTCGTTCTTGACTCAGCCGGCACCGGCGAACTCGGGCTCAAGCTCGCGCTGGAGAACGAGTACGACATCATCATTCTTGATTTGATGCTCCCCGGCATGAACGGCCTTGAAGTTTGCCGCGCCTTGCGCGAACGCAGCGAACGCTACACACCGGTTCTGATGCTCACTGCCCGCGGGGCGGTCGAGAACAAGATCGAGGGCTTCGCCGCCGGCGCCGATGACTACCTCGCCAAGCCGTTTTCGATTCTTGAACTGGACGCGCGCGTCAAGGCGCTGGTCCGCCGCTCGGCGGCACCGGCCTCAAAGCGATTACAGATAGCGGATCTAACGCTCGACCTCGGTACGCTGGAGGTCAAACGTGGCACGCATCGCATCGAGCTGGCGCCGATCCACATCCGCATCCTCACGCTGCTCATGCAGCGCTCGCCTGACGTGGTGTCACGCTCGGCGCTGGAATCGGTGGTCTGGGGCGACGACCCACCGGACTCAGACGCGCTGCGCGTGCATATCTACACCCTGCGCAATGCCATTGACCGGCCGTTCGACAAGGCATTGCTGCACACCGTGCCCAAGATGGGTTATCGGCTCGCCGCCATCGAAGACCCCGCGTAGGCGCAAACTCCGGCGAGCGGACACGGTAAGCACACCGGTTGCTTGCGGCAGTAGGACTGGGCGTGCACGACGACCTGCGCATGCGCCTTGCGTGAACAAGCGGCTGTCTCTCCGCAGGCCTTCAGGCACTGGCTCCCGAGGTCCGTGCCGGTCGCCGCCGCACCCAGGCCGGTGCGCGCCAGCAGGCGCTTGAGATAAGCATCCACCACGAAGACCGGTCGGCCGAAGGCGTAGAGCAAAATGGCATCGGCCGTTTCCGGCCCGATCCCCGGCTGCGCGAGCAACGCATCACGCAATTGCGGAGTCGCGACATCGCCAAGACCGTCCTCGCCGCCGGATTGACTCCACCAGTGGCTAAGCGCACGCAAACGCACAGCCTTTTGACGGTTAAATCCGGAAGGGCGAATCCACTCGGCGAGGGCGCCCTCGGGTGCCGACGCAATGGCATGAGGCTGCAAACCGGTCTCGGCGCGCAGACGGACCAGTGAGCGCTCCACTTGCTGCCAGCGACTCTGCTGAATCAGCAAAGCCCCCACCAGCACCTCGTAGCCCGACTCCGCCGGCCACCAGCCCGGCAAGGGACCGTGGGCACGGTCCAACTGCTGGAATAGCGCGGTTAGGCTCAGCGCGATGCGCCACCCATCCCGACCAGCTCGCGTAAGGCCTTCACCTCATCGGGCCGGGCCAGTCGGCTACCGCCAGCTCGGATCGATTTATCGGCGACCAGAGGCCCGAATCGGGTCCGGATCAGCCGGCTGACCTGTAAGTCCTGACTTTCCCATAGCCGCCGTACGAGGCGGTTACGACCTTCATGAACGGTGACATGGAACCACTGGTTGTCTCCGGTGGCGCCGCCGATTTCGATGGCGTCGAATCGCGCGACACCATCCTCCAGCGCCACGCCCTTACGCAGAATATCGAGCTGCGCATCGGTGACCCGCCCGAACACCCGAACGGAGTACTCGCGCGGAATCCGGTACTCCGGCCGCATGAGCCGCTGCGCCAACTCACCATCGGTGGTGAACGGCAGGACACCGGATGTCGCCACGTCGAGCCGTCCGACCGCGACCCAGCGGCCGCGCCCTGGCCGCGGCAGGTGCTGAAAGACCGTCTCCCGACCTTCCGGATCACGGCGGGTGACGATCTGGCCCGTGGGCTTGCGATAGATCAGCACCTTACAGGGCACGTCGGCCGCCACTCGCATGGCGACGCGACGACCGTCCACGGCGATACTGTCGGCGGGGGTTACCGGCTGCCCGACGGTGGCAATCTGTCCATTGACCTTGACCCGTCCCTCGCGCACCCAGCCCTCGATCTCGCGGCGCGACCCCAGGCCAGCGCGGGATAGAAACTTGTGGATACGTTCGCCTTCGCTCATGTCGGTAACCGTGTTGGGCCATCAGGCGCATCGCCTGGATCTGCGTCCGCGTCGTCGCCACCCGAAACCTGGCGCTGATCTTCGCCGGTCTCATCGGCCGTGCCGTTTTCGTCTGGTTCGGCCGAGGCCTCGCCTTGCGGGTCCAGCCTTGCCAACGCCGCATGCAGGGCATCGAGATCCTTGATCTCGGGCAGCGCGGGCAGTTGATCCAGTGACTTCAGATTGTAGTCATCGAGAAACTGCCGGGTCGTACCCAGCAAAACCGGCCGGCCGGGCACTTCTCGGTGTCCCACCTCGCGAATCCACCCACGCTCCAACAATGTGCGCACGATGTTCGCCGATAGCGACACGCCACGAATCTCTTCAATCTCGCCGCGGGTGATGGGCTGGCGATAGCAGATGATCGCCAGCGTTTCCAGCAAGGCGCGCGAATAGCGTTGGGGCTTCTCCCGCCACAGGCGGGCGACCCAAGGCGCGTAGGCTTCGCGTACCTGCAGGCGCCATCCACTGGCGACCTCTGTCAATTCCGTGGACGACTCGGCGCGCTGCGCGGCGATCCAATCCAGTGCCTCACGCAGCTGCGCTCGCGACGGCGCGGCATCGGTATCAAACACCGCCTGCAGGCGCTCGAAGGACAGCGGTTGGTCGCTGGCCAGCAACACCGCTTCCACGATGCGACCAAGCTCGTCAGATGACAGGCTGGACTGCTCCGCCGCCGGACCTGCGCCTTCGTTCATGCGGCCTCCTGCGGACCGGCGAGCCGGATCATGGGCAAGGCATCCGGATCGGACTGCTCGATCTCGATCATCGCCGTGCGGGCGAGTTCCAGCACCGCGAGAAAGCAGACAACAACCCCGGCGCGACCCTCGCCGAAATCTATAAGCACCGCGAAGGGCTTGGGTTGGCGATCCTTTAGCAATTCGATCAGACGCCCCATTCGTTCGCGCACACTCAGCGGTTCGCGCGCCACCTCATGACTGGCAAACAACTCGGCGCGCTGAAGCACATCGCGCAGCGATTCCAACAACTCGCGCAAGCTGGGGGGTGGCGGCTCGGAACGCACCTCAATATGGTCCGGTCGGGCACTGGCACTCCAGAACTCCCGGCCATGCCGCGGCATGGCTTCAATCCCTTCGGCGGCCTGCTTGAAGCGCTCGTATTCTTGCAGTCGCCGGATCAATCCGGCCCGCGGGTCTTCCTCGTCCTCGTCGTCCATCACCGGCCGCGGCAGCAACAGGCGTGACTTGATCTCCGCCAGCATGGCCGCCATCACCAGGTATTCGGCCGCGAGTTCGAAACGCATGTGCTGCATCAGACGGATGTAGTCCATGTACTGCGTGGTGATCTGGCAAACCGGGATATCGAGAATGTCGATGTTCTGACGACGGATCAGATACAGCAGCAAATCCAGCGGTCCCTCGAAGGCTTCGAGAAAAACCTCCAGCGCGTCCGGCGGGATGTAGAGATCCTTGGGTAGTGCGGCAAGCGGCTGGCCGTTGACCTTGACGGTCCAGTCCTGCGGTTCCGCGACAACCGCCTCGCTCACGCGGGCACCAGGCCAATCGCTTCGCGGGCGCGGCGCAGGGTGGGTTGCGCGCGCGCGGTCGCCGCTTCGGCACCCTGCTGGAGCACAGCGGACAGCTGCGTCGTGTCCTGTCGCAGTTCGGCGTAACGCGCCTGAATCGGTTCCAGCTCGGCCACCAGTGCATCGGCCACGTCCTGCTTGAACTGGCCGTAGCCGCTGCCGGCATAGTCCGCCTCGATCTGGTCGAAGCTCTTGCCGGTCACCGCCGCCAGAATGCTCATCAGGTTCGACACGCCCGGCTTGGCGTCGACGTCGTAACGGACTTCGGCCTCAGAGTCGGTCACCGCCCGCTTGATCTTCTTGACGATGCGCTTGGGCTCGTCCAGCAGCGTGATGTAGTTCGACTCCACCGTGTCGGATTTGGACATTTTTGCGGTCGGGTCCTGCAAGCTCATGATGCGTGCGCCGATTTCCGGAATATAGACCTCCGGAACCTTGAACAACTCACCATAAATCGCGTTGAAGCGCTGCGCCACGTCGCGCGTCAGTTCGATGTGCTGTTTCTGATCCTGTCCCACCGGCACCAGATCGCTCTGGTACAGCAGGATGTCCGCGACCATCAGCACCGGATAGTTCAGCAGCCCGGCGTTGATGTTTGCCTCATGCTTACGGGACTTGTCCTTGAACTGCGTCATGCGGTTGAGCTCACCGACGTAGGTGTAGCAGTTCAACAGCCATGCCAGCTCGGAGTGCGCCGGCACATGCGACTGCACGAACAAGGTGTTGCGCGAAGGGTCCAGCCCGCAGGCCATGTACAGACACAGAAACTCGTAGCAGCGCTCGCGTAGCGCGGCGGGGTCCTGGCGCACGGTGATCGAATGCAGATCCACCAGCATGAACAGCGTGTCGTACTCGTCCTGCTTCTGCACCCAGTTGCGAATGGCGCCGAGATAATTGCCGAGGGTCAGGTGTCCGGAGGGTTGAATGCCGGACAGCATCACAGGTCGTTGGTCGGTCACAGAGAAATTCCCAGCAGTCGGAACAGGACGTTGCGCAGGCCGTCCATCGGCGGCCCGATCATGAAGCCGAGCACCCCGGTGGCCAGCAGCAGGATCAGAATGACCAAACCGTAAGGTTCGACCTTCATGTATTGCGTTGCCGCCTCGCGCGGCAGCAGCGCTGCCAGCACGCGGCTGCCATCGAGTGGCGGAATCGGCAGCAGATTGAGCACCAGCAACACCAGGTTGATCAGCACGCCCGCGAAGCACATGTATGCAACACCTTGCCCCCAGGCGGCCGTGGTGCCGGTGATCACGAGGAGCTTGAGCCCGACGGCCCAGCCGAAAGCCATGATCAGGTTGGACAATGGGCCGGCAACAGCGACGATCGCCATGCCGCGCCGCGGATCGCGAAAACGCCCCGCATTGATCGGCACGGGCTTGGCCCAGCCAAAAATGATGCCGCCCGCGCCCATCAACGCACCGCCCAGCAACATCAGCCCCGGCACCAGCAGGGTGCCTACCGGATCGACATGCTTGATCGGGTTGAGCGTTAACCTGCCCAGGCGGCTGGCGGTGTCGTCACCCAGACTGCGGGCGACGAACCCGTGTGCGGCCTCGTGGACGGTCACGGCGAAGATCACCGGCAAGGCCCAGATCGCCAGCAACTGGATGAACGTGAATTCCTGCATGGCGAAATTATAGGCCCAGGGCCGCCACCGGCCCCTGCCCTTCGCGGATGATCTCGGGCAGATCGCCGCTCATGTCCACGATGGTGGTCGGCTCCACGCTGCACGCGCCGCCATCGACAATCACATCGACCTCATTGTCGAGCTGCGCCAGCACGTCGTCCGGATCAGACAGCGGCAACTCGTCACCGGGTAGCAAGGCCGTGCAGGTCATCAACGGCTCGCCCAGCACGTCCAGCAACGCCTGGCAGATGTTGTGATCGGGCACGCGGATCCCCACCGTCTTGCGCTTGGCGTCCTGCAGCCGGCGAGGCGTTTCATGCGTCGCCTTGAGCACGAAGGTGTATGGCCCGGGTGTGGCCGCACGCAGCATTCGATATTGGCGGTTGTCGACCTTGGCGTAGACCGATATCTCGGACAGATCGCGGCATAGCAAGGTCATGTGGTGGCGATCATCAAAACCACGCAGCCGCCGGATACGCGCCATCGCCTGCTTGTCGCCCATGTGGCAGCCGAGCGCATAGGACGAATCCGTCGGATACGCGATCACCGCCCCGGCGTTGAGCTGTTCAACGACCTGCAAGACCAGGCGGCGTTGCGGGTCAACGGGATGAATTGCGACGTGCTGGGCCATAAGGACGCGGTGCATGGACAATTGCCATGCAGCAAGGTCGAGTGGAGATGCGACCGCTATAATGCGTCGCATGAAAACGATGCTGGATTGGTTACCGGCGCTGGCCTTCGTGGCCGCGTACGTAGTTTACGACATCTATGTCGCGACAATGGTCCTGATCGGGGCGTTGTTTCTCGCCGTGGCCGTCCATCGGCTACACACCGGGGAATGGCACAAGACGAACCTGGTTGCGGCCTGTGTGGCGCTGGTGCTGGGCGGCCTGACGCTATGGATACGCGACCCCTTGTTCATCAAGCTCAAGCCGACCGTGGTCTATGCAGTGTTCTCGGTGATCCTCATCGGCAGCCATTTCATTGGCGACAAGCCTCTGATGGCCCGCATTCCACCGACCATGATCGCCCTGCCTGACTGGTTGTGGGCGCGCGTCAACGCGGCCTGGGCCGTGTTCTTCCTGGTCTGTGCAATCGTGAATGTGCCCATTGCGCTGCATTTTTCAGAATCCACCTGGGTCATGATCAAGACCTTCGGATTCCCTGCGGCGTCATTTGCTTTCCTGCTGGGGCATCTGCCGTTCGTGGCGCCCTATCTGCCCAAGGAAGAACCCAGCGCATGATGGCCTTCGCCATCGTCGCCCACGATGCGCAGGGTTCGCTGGACGCCCGCGCGGCGGCCCGCCCTGCCCATCTTGCGCGCCTGAATGCACTACAGGATGCCGGTCGTCTGCTGCTGGCCGGGCCCCTGCCGATCACCGAACATCCGGATGCCTCGGCATCGGGCTATCACGGCAGCTTGATCGTCGCGGAGTTCGAGTCGATCGACGACGCACGCGCCTGGGCAGACGCCGATCCATACCAGGACGCCGGGGTGTATACCCGCGTCGATATCTTCCCATTCAAGCCCGTCTATCCCCAATGACCCTGCAGGACACGCGCATCGCCGAAATCCGCAAACGGCTGGAGTCGGCCTTCGATCCTTATGAACTCGCCATTCAGGACGACAGTCATCTGCATGTCGGCCACGCCGGCGCCCGAAGCGGCAAGGGCCACTTCAGCGTGCGCATCCGCGCCGCCATGTTCGCCGACTTGCGCGCTGTCGAGCGCCACCGCGCTGTCTACACGGCACTGGGCGATCTGATGCATACGGATATCCACGCGCTGGCGCTGGACGCCGCGCCGTGAGCCCGAGGGATTAACCAAGACGCCTCCCCCGTCGTCGGCGCAGCCATCCGCTGAGCAGCCATAGTTCCAGCACCAGCCAGCCGGTCGCCCCCCAACGGATCGGGCCAGCGTCCTGCAGCAACTGGCGCTCTACCCATTCACGTGCCCGCCCCTTGCGGACGAACTTCGCCAGCCCCAGCAAGGGATGCGGCCGCAACGCGAGCCGACCGGTCCGCGCCAGCAGGCGCAACCCCGGCCCGCCCTTGCGCGCGGCGCGAAGAATCATGGCGTCACCCTGGCGCCCTAGCGTCTTCATCATGCGTAGCGTCGTACGCCCCCCGTGCTCCAGTGCATACGCGCCGAGACCGGCTCGTCGTGTCAAACGGCCGGCCAGCGCGAGATCAGCAGGATGTTCGACATGACGCAGAATGCGCAATGTCGTCGCGGCGTCGGTCTGCCTGGCCAGGCGACGTGCGTCTGCGGTCACGGCCGCGATACGACGACCATCTCCACTGCGCCGCGCCATCCGAACCAGGCTGCGCGTAAAACGTGCCGATAGCGCGCCTGCGCGGCGGCCCGCCTTGAGCAAGGCGGTACCGAGATCGGCTGATGGCGCCAGAGTCAGCGCCAGGCCCACCCCGGACAACGCGGCGATGACCGGATCGGTCGGCTCGCCTCGTGTCCAGCGTATGGACTGGATGACCAGGTCCCTGATGTCGCCAATGACGAACAGATCGGCGACCACCGCGCCCGCCAGCGCCGTGTCCGACGGGGCCTCGCCGGTGATCGCACCATGGGCGGCCTGCGACCACCGATACGCGGCGGATTCGCGCCGGGCGTCCAGCTGAAGCCGATACCGTTGGCAGTCAGATGATGGGATCACCTGGGCGTCACAGCCCGCGTTTAGGCTTACGGCCGCCTCCGAAAGCTGATCGGCCTCGAACTGTTGGCGAAATCGGCTCTCAAACGGGGCATCATCCATGGCGTCCAGTTCGGCATGAAAACGCTCCGTGGGCACGAAGGACCAGCAAAGCCATGCCAGCCACGAGGCGGCACCCAGACGCCCGAGACGCCATAGCCAGATCATGACTCGCCTTCGTTCAACAAACGCTGCACACTGCCTCGCATGAACTCACTTTACTCTGCGGCCCTAGGGCTTGCCGCGCTCACGCTTGCCTGTTTTCCGGCGCTTGCCGCCGACAGCTCCGACGCGGTGCGTGACCCATTATGGGAAGCCGGGATCGGCGGTGCTGCGTCGATCTTCCCAGATTATCGTGGCGCGGAGCACTTCAGCACCTTCGGTCTTCTCGCCCCGTATGCCGCGTATCGCGGAGAACGTTTTCGCATTGGTCGGGAGGGTGCGGCTGCCTCCTTGTTCGAGGAATTCAATACCGAGCTGTCCTTGTCGCTGGCGACGTCATTGCCCGGCGATGCCGATGACAATCCGAACCGCGAAGGCATGCCCGACATCGAAGGCACCTTCGAAATCGGCCCATCGCTGGATTTCGTGCTCAAGCGCGAACCCGGCCGCTGGGTGCACCGCATCCGCATTCCTGCGCGCGCCGTCATCGCCACGGATCTGCAGCATTTCGATGCCATTGGCTGGCTGATACATCCCAATTTCGAGGCGTCGCGCAACTGGCTGGTCGGCGGCACGGCCTGGGGCCTGACGCTGTCCATCGGTCCGCTGTTCGCGACCGAGAAGTACCACGATTATTTCTATGAGGTCGACCCGCAGTTCGCACGGGCCAATCGGCCCGCCTTTGCGGCTGGTGGCGGTTACTCGGGTGCCCGCGCGAACGCCGTAGTCACCTGGCGGCGCGGCGATACACGCATCGGAACATTCCTGCTTTACGACAATCTGTCCGGCGCAAACTTCGCCGACAGCCCGCTGATCGACACCGAGCATTCGGTCATTCTCGGCATCGGCATCGCGCGTCGGATCTGGCGCAGCGAAAAGCTCGCCCCCTACTCGCCCGTGCGCGAGCCGCCGGCACCGAAGACCGTCAAAGCGGCCAAACCCCGTGTGGTCGAACCGGCGGTCGGCGAGGAATCAGCCCGGCCCGTCGAGTAAGGCCGCCAAGCCCGCTTCGTCCAGCACCTCTACGCCCAGCGTCTGCGCCTTATCCAGCTTGGACCCCGGATCGGCGCCAGCGACCACGTAATCGGTCTTCTTCGACACGCTGCCAGTCACCTTGCCGCCCATGGCCTGAATCCGCTGTTTCGCTTCATCCCGCGTCATCGTGTCCAGGGAGCCGGTCAGCACAAAGGTCTTGCCGCTTAGCGGCAGCTCGGCCGGCTTTGCGGCGATGTCGATGCTCGGCCAGTTCACTCCCAGATCCTGCAGGGCTTGCAGCACGCTCAGGTTTTGCGCCTGCTCGAAGAACAGCCGCACGTGCTGGGCCACAATCGGACCGACATCGGGCACCGCAAGCAACGCGGCCTCGTCGGCATCGATGAGTGGCTGCAGATCGCCGAACGCTTGGGCCAAGGCCTGCGCGGTGACCTCGCCGACTTCACGAATGCCGATGGCGTAGATCAGCCGCCCCAACTCGGTGTGCTTGGAGCGTTCCAACGCGGCCACCAGATTGGACGCCGATTTTTCCCCCATGCGCTCCAATCCGGCCAGCTCGGCCTGGGTCAGGGTGTAGAGATCGGCCGGCGATTGCACGCGGCCACTGCCGACCAACTGCTCGATCAGCTTGTCGCCCATGCCATCGACATCCATGGCGCGGCGCGATACGAAATGGCGCAACGCGCCTTCGCGTTGTGCCGAACAGACCAGGCCTCCAGTGCAGCGCGCGATCGCCTCGCCCTCCGCACGGATGACATCCGATCCGCAGACCGGGCACTGCGGCGGTTGCTGCACCCTGTGGACGTCCGCCGGACGCTGTTCCTTCAACGCGCGCACAACCTCGGGAATGACATCACCGGCGCGGCGGACGACCACTTGATCGCCGATGCGCACATCCTTGCGCTCGATCTCGTCCATGTTGTGCAGCGTGGCATTGGACACGGTGACCCCGCCGACAAACACCGGGGCCAGCCGCGCCACCGGGGTCAATGCCCCGGTGCGCCCGACCTGGAATTCCACATCCAGCAGGCGGGTGCTGGCCTCTTCGGCCGGAAACTTGTGCGCAATCGCCCAGCGCGGCGCGCGGGCTACCTGACCCAACGTCTCGCGCAGCGCCAAGTCATCGACCTTGTAAACCACGCCGTCAATCTCGAACGGCAGCTCGGCGCGCATGGCTTGCAAGGCTGCGTAGCGGTCCAGACAGGCATCAATGTCCTCGGCTGGCTGATTCAGCTCCGACACCGGCAGCCCCCAGGATCGGAGTTGCTCAAGCAACGCGGAATGAGTGGTCGGCAACCGGAAACCCTCAATATCGCCGAGGGCATAGCACACGATTCCCAACGGCCGTTGGGCGGTGATCGCAGGGTCCAACTGCCGTAGCGCGCCGGCCGCCGCATTGCGGGGATTCACGAAAGTCTTGGCACCATCGGCCTCCAGGCGGCGGTTCATCTCGCGAAAGCCGGCCAGCGGCAGGTAGATTTCCCCTCGGATTTCGACCCGCGCGGGTGCATCGCCGGACAGCCGCAACGGCACCTGGTGAATCGTGCGCACATTGGCGGTGACATCCTCACCCGTGCGCCCATCGCCCCGCGTCGCCGCCTTGATCAGGACACCCTGCTCGTAGGTCAGCGACACCGCCAGTCCATCCATTTTCGGCTCGACGACGTAACGCAGCTCGGCCTCCCCCGAACGCTGCTGGGCGCGGCGGTGGAAATCACGCACTTCCTGCTCGGAGAAGGCGTTGGACAGGGACAGCATCGGCAGGCGATGCCGAACCGGCTCGAAGGCGCTGTCCGGCGGCGCACCGACACGCTGGGTCGGCGAATCCGGCGTGACCAGTTCGGGGTGCTCGACCTCGATGGCTTCGAGTTCCCGATACAGCTGATCGTAGTCGGCATCGGGAATGCCTGGATCATCAAGCACGTAGTAGCGATACGCGTGCTCGTGGAGTTGCTCACGCAGCGCGGCAGCCCGCTGCGCGGCGGTCGTCATCGGGGGTTCGCGCTCAAGCGCGCGTCTCGCAGCAGGGCCTCCACACGCTCGTCGGTGAGCGGCTCCCGACGGTCATCCAGGATGTCGGCCTTCAGCCATTCCGACAGCTTGCGCGTGGTGCGCAGCATGTCGTCGAAGGCGACCTCCGGATGCTCCGGCCCCGGCAGGTTCATGAACACCACCAGCCCCGGCGTAGAGAAGCTCTCGGCTTCTTGCGGGTCCAGATAACCTGGTTTGGCAATGCTTGCGATGGAAAAGACTTCCTGTGGAACGCCGCCGACTTCCTTGATCCGATGGTAGATGTGCCGATGACCGAACTGCATCTTCAGCGCATCCATCGATTGGTGGATATGCGTACCGGGAATGAAAGCATTCTCGCGCTCCACCAGGTAGAACACGATCAGCTGCTGCTTGGCCTCTTCGGAGACCGCGTCCGGCGCGTCGTCGTCCAGCCCCGGCGCCGAGCGCGTGCGCGCCTTGCCCACGCCGAACTCGTCGAATTGATCGCCGAACGTGTCCCAAAGCCCGATCTGTCCGCGGTCTTCTTCGCTAGGCCCACCAGCGCCATCACCCAGATCGCGTCGGCTGTACCAGTAAACAAGGCCCACGACGGCCAATCCGGCCACCAGCAGGGCCCATTGCATTGCACTCATGCTAAATCCGTTTGTGTGAGTCCAGGACGCACCATGTCAAGAGAGAACCAGCTCATCCGGCCATCTCCAGCGCCTGTTCCATGTCGACACTGACAAGCCGCGAAACGCCGGGCTCCTGCATGGTCACGCCATGCAGCCGATCGGCGAGTTCCATGGTCAGCTTGTTGTGAGAAATGATTATAAATTGCACGTCGTCCGACATGTGGCGAATCATGTCGCAATAACGACTCACGTTGGCATCGTCCAGCGGCGCATCGACCTCATCCAGCATGCAGAACGGGGCGGGAGTCAGCTGGAACAATGCGAACAACAGTGCGACAGCAGTCATTGCCTTTTCGCCACCGGAAAGCAGCTGAATCGAGGCGTTGCGCTTGCCAGGCGGTCGCGCCATCACGCGGATGCCGGTTTCCAGCAAGTCGTCACCGGTGAGTTCCAATGTCGCCTCGCCGCCGCCAAACAACATCGGAAAGCGGGTCTGGAAATGGCCGTTCACCGTCTCGAAGGTCTCGCGGAATCGCGCGCGCGTCTCGCGGTCGATCTGGTTGATGGCGTTCGTCAGCTGATCCAGCGCCCCCGTGAGATCGGCGTGCTGGCGGTCGATGTATTCGGCGCGCTCCTGCTGCTCCGCAAACTCTTCGATTGCCGCGAGATTAATGGCGCCGAGGCGCTGGATGCGTCGCTCCAGCGAGGACAGCCGTTCGACCCAGGCATCTACCGTCGCGTCCTCGGACAGCCCAGAACGCACGCTGGCGAGGGTGACGTTCATCTCCTGCAGGCGTTCAAGCAGCGTTTGGCGGCGCACTTGCAAACCCTGGGCGTCGAGCTTGGCCTGTTGCAGCCGCTCACGCAGGGGCTCCAGCTTGGCGCTCGCCTTGCGGGCCAGATCCGCGCGCTCGCGTACACGCACCTCCGCCGTCTGCAAGCGTTCGCGGGCCTGACGCAGGTCTGCGTCTGCGGCCTGTTTGTGCTTCTCGGCGGGACCGCGCTCGGCCTCCAGTGTCTCGATCGGTTTTTCACTGCGATCGGCTCGGGCATCTTCGGCGCGTAGCCGCGCATCGAGCTCGCGCCGGCGGGCAACCAGTTCGTCCACGCGCTGCCGCGCGGCGCCGAGACGGGTCTCCCTCTCCGACAGCCGCATGGCGGCGTCCTGCCGCGCGCGCCGCGCCTGATCCAGGCCATGACGAATCTCCGCCATCTGCTGGCGCGCCTGGGTTAGCTCTGCCTGTAGTGCATTTCGCCGTTGCTCCGCCTGGGCCGCTTGTTCCATGAGGTCGGTGAGCGAACGGCGTGCCGCCTGCAAACTGGATTCTGCGGCCGCACGGCTCTCGACCAGTTCAGTCAACTCGGTCTGGGCCGAGACCTGATTCCGCTTCATCTGATCGAGTTGGCTCTGGTCGCGCTCTCGCTCGGCCAGTGCCCGCGCAGACTCACGCCCCGCCTGATCGGCTGCGGCGACGTATTCGCTGCGCTGACGGTCCAACGTCGCCAGTTGCTCGCGAGCGGCGTCCAGCGCCTGACGCTGACGGTGTTCTTCAGCCTCTGCCGCCTGCAGGTCCTGATGCAGCTGCTTGAGCATGCGCTCGCGTGCAATGACCGAATCGCCAGTGGCGCCTGCAGACGCATACCAGCGGTAGCCAGGACCGAACATCGATCCATCCGACGTGACCAGCCGCTGACCGGCTTTGAGGTGGTGGGCGCGCTGCGCCACGGTGGAGGAATCGTCGGTGTAGTAAACGCCGTCAAGCAACGCCATCAGCACCGCCGGCCCTTCCACGGCAGCAATCAGCGGCCGCGCGCCCGCGACCGTTGCCGGCACGGCCATCGCCCCAGACGGACCATCGGAGACCAGGCCCAGCGCGGCCGGTGGCGCATCATCCACTTCAGGCATCTCGCCAGCCGCGACAGCCTGCAACCATGGACCAAGCACCGATTCCACGGCCGTTTCGTAACCCGGCTCGACCTGAAGCAAATTCGCCAGCCGGGGTCGCTCGGCCACGCCATGCTGTGTCAACCAAGGCCCGAGTTGTTCCTGGTCCTGCTGCAGGGCTGCCCGTTGCAGCGCTTCCAGCGATGTTCGCTGTCCCCGTACGCGGTGCAGCTGTTGCCGCGCGTCGTCCAGGGCGCGATCCGCCTCCACGCGTGTCGTGCGCAGCACAGCGAGTTGCTGGTCCACGTCGGTGACGCGCGTCCTCGCGGCTTCCAGATCGGTGGTCGACGCTTCGTGTCGCTTGCGCGATGCGACGGCCTTCGCCTCGGCGGCGCCCAGGTCGACCTCCGCCAGCCGCGCGACGAGCTTGTCCTGCCGTCGCGCATAGTCTTCCAGCTGGCGCTCGGCGTGCTCGACACGGACACGCTCACGTTCGGCCTCCCGCAAAGGCTTCTGCGCCTGCTCCACAATCTGGTCCCAGCCAGCCTGGATTCGGCTCAACTCCGACTCGCTTTGCGCGGCCTGTTCGGCCAACCGGTCTTCCTCGCCGGTGGCGGATGACAACGCCGATCGTGCTTCGCTAAGTTCGCGCTCCAGGGACTGACGAGTGTCACCGGCGGTCTTCTGCTCGCTCTCTAGGCGGTCGAGTTCGCCGGCAAGCTGGGCTTGCTCTCGACGACGAATCTCCGCCAGTTCCTTGGCATGCCGAATCGCCTGATCGAGTTGCGACAGCGCCGATTCCGCGCCGTAGAACGCGCCCTGCGCCGACTGTAGTCCGTCGCTGGCTGTCTGCTGGGACTGCCGCGCTTCATCGGCCGATTTCGCCGCTGCATCGGATTCCGCCCTCGCGGCCTCATAGGCCACGCGCGCCGCCTCGATACGCGATTCCTGCTCGCGGCCTTCCTGTTCCTGCGCCTGCAGACGCAGGACCAGCAATTCGGCGCTGACCTGTCGCTCTTCCGCCTTGAACTGCTTGTAACGCTCGGCGTTGTCGGCCTGGCGCTTGAGCAATGCGAGCCGTTCACCCAACTCGGAGCGCAGATCATCCAGGCGATCGAGATTGTCGCGGGTGTGACGAATCCGGTTCTCGGTCTCGCGCCGTCGCTCCTTGTAGCGAGAGATGCCGGCGGCTTCCTCAATGATGTTGCGCATGTCCTCGGGCCGCGCCTCAACCAAGCGCGAGACCGTGCCCTGCTGGATGATCGCGTAGCTGTTCCGCGAACCCAGCCCCGTACCAAGAAACAGGTCGGAAACGTCCCGCCGCCGGCAGCGCTTGCCGTTGAGGAAGTACGTGGACTGGCCATCGCGGGCCAACTCGCGCTTGACGGAGATTTCCGCGTACTGCCCGAACTGACCTTCCAGCCGCCCCGCGCTGTTATCAAAAACCAGCTCCACCGAGGCGCGACCCACGGGCTTGCGCCCCTTGGAGCCGTTGAAAATCACGTCCTCCATCGCGTCACCGCGAAGCTGCCGGGCGCTGGACTCGCCCATCACCCAGCGGACGGCGTCGATGATGTTCGACTTGCCACAGCCGTTCGGACCGACCACGGCCGTCAGGTTGGAATCGAGTTTGAGATGAGTCGGGTCCACAAAGGACTTGAACCCGGCTAGCCGAATGGCGCTGAGCCGCATCAGGGGACGCTGTTCTGAGATACAAACCCGGTAGTGTAGATTAATGCGGTCGCCGCGAAGTAGCCGGGGCCGGGATCACCGGAGCCTCGGTTACTCAAGCCGCCGCCCCAACCGTCAATACGCGCAGCCAATGCCCACCGCAATCTGGCGCCGCGCCCTGCTCTGGAGACCGCATGTCCACCCAGCCGTCCAAGGACCTGGAAACGTTTCCGAATCCGAACCCGGATCGGGATTTCCTCATTCAGATGCGCATTCCCGAATTCACCTGCCTGTGCCCGAAAACCGGCCAGCCGGACTTCGCCACGCTTTATCTGGACTACATTGCCGATCAGACCTGTGTCGAACTGAAATCGCTGAAGCTCTACATCTGGAGCTTTCGCAACGAAGGCGCCTTTCATGAGGCCGTAACGAACCGGATTCTCGACGATCTCGTGGCCGGCACGGCCCCGCGCTACATGCGCCTGACCGCGGAATTCTTCGTTCGCGGCGGTATCTACACGACCGTGGTTGCCGAGCACCGCGCCCCCGACTGGACACCCGGCCCGCCGTCACCGGTGCCCCCGATTCGCACGGCAGGTGCCGCATGATCTGGCGCGGACTGGTTCTGGCCGGATTGCTTACGGCCAGCGGGCTGGCATCGGCGCGGGTGACGCTGCCGATGCTCGATGCCAAACAGATCAAGGCAAGTTGCGATCAGGCGCTGGCGGTAGGCCAGGCACGGGCCAATGCGCTGACCACGCGTCAGGGCAACATTCTGCTCGACTGGGACCGGACGGCAGCCTCCGTCGAAACAGCTGTCGGCCCGATCTACGTCCTGGCCTATGTTCATCCGGACAAGGCGGTCCGCGATGCCGGTGAGGCCTGCATTGTCGCCTACACCCAGTTTGAGACCTCGCTTTATCAGAATGAGGCTCTATACCAGCGTGTACAGGCCGTCGAACCAGCAGATGCGATCGACCGCAAGTTCAAGCAGGACCTGCTCAATGCGTTCGCCGATTCCGGGGTGAGCCTGCCGCCGGCCAAACGTGAACGTGCGGCGGCCATCCTCACCGAAATTCAGTCTCTGAGTCAGCAGTTCGCGCGCAACATCCGCGAAAACGATCAGACGTTGAGCTTTTCAGGCGCCCAACTGGCGGGTCTGCCGGCCACGTATCTGGAGCAGCGTGGCGTCGAACCCGGCGGCACGCTAACCGTGGGTTTCGACTCCCCGGACTACGCCCCGTTCATGCGCAGCGCGCGGGACGAAGGCGCGCGGCAACGCTATTACACGGCGTTCAATCGCCGCGGCGGGGCAGCCAATCTCGAACTGCTCGACCGAATTGTCCAGCTGCGCTACGAGTACGCTCAGCTGCATGACCTGGCGAGCTTTTCCGACTTCGTGTTGAAGCGGCGCATGGTGGGCGGACCCGCACGGCTCGAGCGCTTCCTCGACGAGGTTGGCGCCGTGACCCGCGACGCCGAAGCCGGTGACGTGGAACGGCTGCGAGCGATGAAGGCGAAAGACCTCGGCAAGCCGCTCGAAGCCGTGACCCTGCAACAGTGGGACCGCTCCTACTATATCGAGCAGTATCGCCAGCAAACCGCGAAGATCGACCAAGAGGCGCTGCGGGCGTACTTTCCGTCGCTCGCGGTCCGCGACTGGATCCTCGCCGTCACCGAAGGCCAGTACAGCGTGCGTTTTGTCCCGGCGGACGTCCCGGTATGGCACGAAGATGTCACCTACTACGATGTCGTCGATGCCCGCAGCGGCGAATTGCTCTCCGGCATTTATTTGGACCTGTTCCCGCGCGACGGCAAGTACAAGCATGCGGCCGCATTCCCGGTGCGGGGCGCCAGCCGCGCCCAGGACCGGCTGCCGATCTCGGTACTGGTCACGAACTTCGACCGTCAGGGCTTGACCCAGTCCGAGGTCGAGACGTTCTTCCACGAATTCGGCCATGGCGTGCACGGTGTGCTGTCGCGGACACGCTACGTATCGCAGGCGGGCACCAGCGTGGAGCGCGACTTCGTCGAGGCGCCCTCGCAGATGTTCGAGGAATGGGCACGGCGACCGGAGTCACTCGCCCTGCTTCAGCAATTCTGCAGCGGTTGCCCGCAACTGGACGCCGAACAGATCGAACGACTGGATGTAGCGCGCCGCCTCGCCAGTGGCATGCGCTATGCCCGCCAGCATCTGTACGCGAGCTACGACTTTGCGCTGTATCGCGGCAAGCCGCAGCCTGCGATGGACGTGTGGAAGCAGATGACCGCGGCGACACCGTACGGCTATGCGCCCGAAACGCAGTTCCCCGGCGCCTTCTCGCATATCGCTGGCAGCTACGCATCGGGCTACTACGGCTACATGTGGTCCGAGGCGATTGCGCTGGACATGCTGTCGGCCTTCGGTGCCAGCGTTATCAACCCGCAGGTCGGTCAGCGTTTCCGCACGTTGATTCTCGCTCGCGGCTCCGAACGCCCCGCCGGAGAAATGGTGCAAGACTTTCTCGGCCGTCCGCCGTCGAACACGGCATTTTTCGAGGAAGTGCGCGGCCAGCGCAGCGCCATCACCCGCTGATCCGCCCCGGACGAACCACGGGCTGCTAGGGCGGATAGCCCGTGGTTCGGCGCAGCTGACGATACAAGGGCTTCATCCGGCCGTACATGCGCTCATAAACGCGGGTGTAGAGACGGTCGTAGGTGCGCACCGCGGCGGGCTCGGGGTCGAACACGTCGCCCACATGGGTCATGGCGCGCACCGCCGTCCGGTAGTCGGGATGCATCCCGGTGCCCACCGCCGCATTGATCGCGGCCCCCAGCGCCGATGCCTCGTAAACATGTGGCCGTTCCGCCGGCAAGCCGAACACGTCAGCCGTGATCTGCATGGCGACGTCACTTTGCGAACCACCGCCGGCGACGCGCAGGCGGCGAACCGGTTGTCGCGTCGTCCTCTCGATCTTTTCGCGGCCATGGCGCAGCGCGTAGGCCAGACCTTCGAGAATGGCGCGATAGACATGCGCCCGCGTGTGAACATCGCTGAACCCGATAATCGCGCCCTTGGCCTCCGGCCCGGGATCACGGATGCCGGGACTCCAGTACGGCTGCAGCATCAAACCCTGGGAACCGGCAGGAATATCGCGAATCTGCTGGTCCAGCACGGCCTCGGTCGGCAACCCCGTGGATGCGGCGATTTGTTCTTCCGGCGCACCAAACTCCTGCTTGAACCAGGACACCATCCAGAACCCGCGGAAAATCTGGATTTCGGTGTTGTAATGCCCCGGCACGGCCGCCGGATAGGCCGGCAGGTAGCGGATCACCTCGCGGTATTTCTCCGAAACCGTGTTAATCGTCGCCGTGGTGCCATAGCCCAGGCAAGCCACGTCGCTCGACAACGCGCCGGAGCCCAGCACCTCGCAGGCCTTATCGCCGGCGGCCGCCACCAACGGCAGGCCCTCTGGCAAACCGAGTTCGCCCGCCGCGGCCGTCGTGAGCCCGCCAAGCGACTGCCCAGGCGGGACCAGTTCCGGCAGTTGATCGGGCCGCACGCAGACCGCCTTCCACTTCCAGTCCCAGCGGTGCGCCCACTGCTGCTGGCTGTAGCTGAACGGAACGTAGCCGACCTGACACCCAACGGAGTCACGGAAGTGCCCGGTCAGCCGATGCGTGAGATAGCCGGATAGAAACAGGAAGCGTCGTGTGCGCTGCCACAACGCCGGTTGATGAGCCTGCAACCAGTTCGATTCAGCGTCGGCACGAAACTGGGCGATGGTCTCGTGCACACCGAGCGTACGGAACAACCAGCCCCACGGGCCGGGAACATTGCCCAGACCGGGCTGAACCCGTTTGTCCAACCAGAGGATCGCCGGCCTCAGCGCCTCGCCGCGTTCATCCACGCACACGACCGAGCCGCGTTGCGTTGTCAGGCTGACGGCTTCGATGTTCGCGGGATCGACGCCGGCCTCGTTCCAGAGCGTATGACAGCTGTCGCGCAACGCCGCCCAATACACCTCGACATCCTGCTCCGCCCAGCCTGGCGCGGCGGAGTGATATGGCGTGAAGGCCACCTGCGCCCGCGCCACCAGTGCGCCACCGGCGTCAAAGACGATCGCGCGTGCACTTTGCGTGCCCACGTCCAATGCCAGCACATAGCGGTCAGCCACTAACCGGAGGCTCGATCAGGCTGTTCAGAAACGGCACGTCGATGACATGACAACCGACATCCGCCCCGAGTGAATCCAGGATCTCCACGGGCATATCGGCCTCCCCCAGGCTGTCCACGACCAGCACCGCATCGTCAAACGCCTGTTTTCGGGTGTTGGAGTTAACCGTCACCAAGGTGGTCAGGCCGGCCGAACGCGCTGCTTGCAACCCGACGTCGGAGTCCTCGATCGCCACACAATGGCCAGCCGGCACGCCCAGGCGTTCGAGCGCAAGCTCGTATAGATCGGGAGACGGTTTTTTGGCGCGCACGTCCTCGGAACCCACCACCAGATCCACCTTGTCGATCAGGCCCGGACCCATGGCGTGCGCCAGAAACGGCTCGATACTCGCGCGACTGGCATTGGTGACGATTGCGACTTGCACACCCAATGCCTTGGCCTCCTCGATCAGGCGGCGCACACCGGGGCGCAGCGGAATCTTGCCGCGCTCAAGTCGCTTTGCGTAATGCCTGGATTTCGCACTGTGGACGGCCTCCACCAGCTCGTCCACCGATTGATCACCGTGCTCTGGTTGATAGGCTTCGACGTAATGCCGCACACGCTCCCGGCCCCCTGGCATGTTCAGCAGCTTGCGGTAGAGTTTCGGCCCCCACTTCCAGGCCAGGCCCAGATCCTTGAAGGCACTGTTATACGCCGGCCGGTGACCCTGCGCTTCGGTGTCGGCCAGCGTGCCATCAAGATCGAACAGTAGTGCCTTAAGCCACACGGGTCATCGAGATTTGAGCGAGCAAGTCCATATCATACGGGTCATTCCATGCCTCGCGACGACTGTACGGACTGAGTTGTGACCTACGTCGGACGTTTTGCGCCCTCGCCCTCCGGCCCGTTGCACCTGGGTTCGGTGGTGGCTGCCGCCGCGAGTTATCTCGATGCCAAGGCTCACCACGGGGTTTGGCTGGTGCGTATCGAAGACCTGGACCAGGGCCGTTCCGACCCGGCGATCGCCCAACATATTCTCGACACGCTGGCAGCACTGGGCATGACACCGGACCGACCGCCCACCTACCAATCCCGTCAGCAGCACCGATACCGAGACGCGGCAGCCGCCCTGCGGGGGCAAGGCCTGATCTACCCATGCGGATGCACCCGCGCCCAGATTCGAGAAGCGGCGCAGACCCCTGGCGTTTATCCAGGCACCTGCCGCGATGGGCTCGCGCAGGGCCGCTCCGGCCGATCCCTGCGGCTGCGCTTGGAACAACCGGGCGACGCCTTTGACGACCGCTTCGCCGGCCCGCAGTACAGCCAATCCGGTCAGGACTACGGCGACCCCACGATCGTTCGCGCCGACGACAGCTTCGCCTACATTCTCGCTGGGGCGGTAGATGACGTGCTCGACGGGATCACCGACGTTGTCCGCGGGGATGACTTGTTACCGACCACGTCGCCGCAACGACTGTTGCTGGAGCGGCTGGAACTCACCCCACCGCGATACGCGCATATCCCGGTGCTACTGGGGCCCGACGGGCGAAAGCTGAGCAAGCAGAATCACGCACCGGCGATTGATGCGTCGGAGCCGCTTGCGGTCCTGCGCCATGCGCTGGACGCCCTCGGTCTACGGCCATTCCTCGGCCGCGAGACGTTCCCGCAGAGCGTGAACGGGCTCTGGCGCGCGGCCATTTGCGCCTGGAAGGACTATCTCGCCGATCGGCAGGCGACGATTTCGCGCTAGGCGCTAGCGGCCCCATCTGGCACACTTCCGCAGTGCAACAATTCAAGACTTTTCATGACTGACGACGTTCGTGTCATCAAAAAATATCCGAATCGCCGGTTGTACGACACCGCGATCAGCCGCTACATCACCCTGGAGGAGATTCGCCAATTGGTGATCGACGAGGTGAAGTTCGTCGTCATCGACAAGCGGACACGCCAGGACATCACCCGCAACATCCTGTTGCAGGTCATCTCCGAACAGGAGGAAGGCGGTAACCCGCTGTTCCGCACCCAGTTGCTCGAGCAGCTCATCCGTTTCTACGGCGATAGCATGCAGAGCACGGCCAGCCACTATCTGGAGCTGTCGCTGCAACTGTTCATCGAGCGTAGCCAGCAGTTGAAGGATCAACTTCGCAACCGCCTGGGAACTGCGACGCCACTTCAGACTCTTAAAGACCTGGCATCCGAGAACACGCAGTTATGGCGCGCCGTCCGTCGCGAGTTCGTCAAGAACCTATCGCGAAACAAAACCGGGAAGGCCGACGAGGAAGAGACCACCTCGACGACCGACTCGTGACGCCGGTCACAGACGTTACGTGCACTGCAACATTTTTGTTGACACATTAGTAAGCTAACCATATACTGCATCGCAACATAGACAGCCGATCAGCGACTCTCTGGCGCGACGGCTTGAACAGAGTCTCCTCCAGAAAGGCCTCGTGCCTTTCTCGCACCTTGGCCCCCTCCCCCGGGGGCTTTTTTTTGTCTGTTATCCGGCGCCTCCGCCCATAGGACACACCCCCAGCCGCAAGCGGTCGCTGGCGCAGTTCGATAAACGGATGAAAAACGGCGCCGCCAGAACGAAGCGCCGCCGCCCCGAGCGGGCTTGGCGGTTGCGCGCGACCATGATCTGGCACCCGCGCCGCGGCACCATCAAATCGCAGACAAACAAAAGCCCGGGCATGCCGGGCTTTTGTCCAGTCTCCTTGAGAAAGGCGTCACGCCTTTCACGCACCTTGGCGCTCTATTTTGAGAGCCTTTCCACTTCACCCCCCGGATTCGTGGCAGTTACTTCCGATTTCCCCAAATCATGTGAAGCAACTGTTAATCGTTACATTAACGAATCCTATCGTGCTAATCAAGCCACGATATGGGATGAGCGATTCTCCAATCTGACTATTCGCCTTCTTCCAAGCGCATCGACAGACGAACGCGACCCTGCTTGTCCACTTCCAGCACTTTGACGCGGACTTCCTGACCTTCCGACAACTCGTCCGAGACATTCTCGACACGCTGGTCAGAGATCTGGGAAATATGAACAAGACCATCCTTACCTGGCAAGATCGTCACGAACGCACCAAAGTCCATGAGTCGAGCAACCTTGCCTTCGTAGATCTCGCCAGCAACCACGTCCCGCGTGAGTTCTTCGATCCGCTTTACAGCGGCATCGGCAGCGGATTTGTCGACCGCGGCGATACGCACCGTACCGTCATCATCCAGATCAATCGTGGTGCCCGTTTCTTCAGTGATCGCACGGATGGTGACCCCACCCTTGCCGATCACGTCACGGATGCGATCCGGGTTGATCTTGATGGTCGTGATCCGGGGCGCCCACTCGGACATGTTCTCGCGCGGCGAGTCGATCACCTCATTCATGGCCTTCAGGATATGCAGACGCGCTTCGCGTGCCTGATCCAGCGCCCGTTCCATGATCTCGCGAGTAATGCCGGCGATCTTGATGTCCATCTGCAGGGCGGTCACGCCCTCGGTGGTACCAGCCACCTTGAAGTCCATGTCGCCGAGGTGATCTTCGTCACCAAGAATGTCGGTGAGCACGGCAAAGCGGTCGTTGTCGAGAATCAGGCCCATGGCCACGCCAGCGACCGGCGCCTTGATCGGCACACCGGCATCCATGAGCGACAGGCTCGTACCGCAAACCGATGCCATGGAACTGGAGCCGTTGGACTCGGTGATCTCGGACACCACGCGCACGACATACGGGAAGTCGTTTTCCAGATCCGGCATCACAGCGGCAATACCGCGGCGAGCCAGACGCCCATGGCCGATCTCACGACGCTTCGGCGACCCCATGAAACCGGTTTCGCCCACGCAGTACGGCGGGAAATTGTAGTGCAGCATGAAGCTGTCCTTGGTCTCGCCCGTCACGCTGTCGATGATCTGCGAATCGCGGCCGGTGCCCAGCGTCGTGACAACGAGCGCCTGGGTTTCACCGCGGGTGAAGATCGCAGAACCGTGGGTCCGTGGTACCGAACCGACCTGGATGTCCAGGCCGCGGACCGTGCGGGTATCACGGCCATCGATACGCGGCTGCCCTTCTAGGATGCGGCTGCGGACGATGCGCTTTTCCAGCTTGGAGAACGCACCGGAAACGTCAGAAGCACTCCATGCGTCGTCTTCGTCGGTCACCAGCTTTTCGATCAGGGCCGCCCGAATCTCGCCAAGACGATCCTGGCGGGCCAGCTTGTCAGCGATGGCGTAGGCCGCAGTCACATCGGACTCAGCCGCGGCGACGGCGCTCGCCAACGCGGTATCTTCTTCTGCTGCCGACCATTCCCATGCGGGCTTTCCGGCTTCAGCCTTGAGTTCGTTGATCGCGCGGATCGCGGTCTGCGACTGCTCGTGACCGAACAGGACGGAACCCAGCATCACTTCCTCGCTGAGCACGTTGGCTTCGGACTCGACCATCAACACGGCGTCTTCCGTGCCTGCGACAACCAGATCCAGCGCCGATTCGGCAAGCTGCGCTCTGGTCGGGTTCAGGACGTATTCGCCACCGATGTAACCGACGCGTGCCGCGCCGATCGGACCGGCGAACGGGCAGCCGGACAACGTCAGCGCAGCGCTGGCGCCGATGAGTGCCGGGATGTCTGCGGGCACCTCGGTATTAACCGAGATCACGGTCGCGACAACCTGCACTTCGTTCAGGAAGCCCTTCGGGAACAAGGGGCGAACCGGACGGTCGATCAGCCGGGACGTCAGCGTTTCGCCTTCGGTCGGACGGCCTTCTCGCTTGAAGAAGCCACCGGGAATGCGTCCGCCGGCGTAGAACCGCTCTTGGTAGTTCACCGTTAGCGGGAAGAAGCCTTGGCCCGGTTTGGCCTCCTTTTGGGCCACGACAGTCACGAGGACAACCGTGTCATCCATGTTCACCGTGACGGCGGCGGAGGCCTGGCGCGCGACAGCGCCGGTTTCGAGCGTGACGGTATGACTACCGTACTGGAAGGTCTTCTTGATCGAATCCATTATTTATCCGTTGCAAAAAAACGGCCGACAGAACGTCGGCCGGTGTTGAATCAGTTCGGCCTAGCGGCGTAGACCGAGTTCTTTAATCAGTGCCTGATAGCGCCCCAAATCCTTGTTCTTGAGGTAATCAAGAAGCTTGCGGCGGTGGTTCACCATCTTCAGCAGGCCACGACGGGAGTGATGGTCTTTCTTATGCTTTGCGAAGTGGTCACCCAGTTCGGTGATCCGCTTGGACAGCAGCGCCACCTGAACCTCAGGCGAACCGGTATCGGCAGCCGAACGCTGATGATCACCGATCACGCTCTGCTTTTGCTCAGACGACAAAGACATTCATTAACTCCTGGAAAATCGGGCACGCCCATGGGTGGCGAAGGGCGCGTATTCTAGTGTGGCAATCGTATGAAAACAAGGCGTTCTGCGCTTTTTTGCCGCACAGCGCGACCGGCGGCAGAGTCGGCACGATATGCAGCCCGTCGAACCTATCTCACCGCCGCTAAAACGCGGCGTGGACCCACGCGTCCATCATCCAGAATTTCGCCGATTCCGATGAGGTCTTCCTGTGGCCCGATGATCGCCACGGTCCCTGCGCTCGGCGCCTTTGACACCTGAACCGCCTGCCCTTGCCGGAGAAAAAAAGCGGACTCCTGATTCACATGCACCATGGGCCAGTCACGCAAAGCCGTCACCGCAGGCAGCAGCAGCGCGTCCAGAGGGTCACTCCCCTCTTCGGACAGGGATTGAATCGTGTCGATGGTCACCATGTCGCCGCCGAATGGTCCTGCCTGGGTCCGGCGCAGACTTGCGACGTGCGCCAGGGACCCCGCCGCCTTGGCGATGTCTTCGACCAAGGTGCGGATGTAAGTCCCCTTGGAACAGCGAACATCCAGGCTGACGCTGGATTCCGTGACCGCGATGACTTCGATGGAATGGATCGTGACCCGCCGACGCTTTCGCTCCACCGTTTCGCCGGCTCTGGCCAGCTCATACAACCGCTGCCCGTGATGCTTCACGGCCGAATACATCGGAGGGATCTGCTCGATATCGCCGACGAACTGACTGGTCGACTGTGCGAACGCCTGTGGATTAACGGCCGCTCGACCGGTGATCTCACCTTCGGCATCGGCGGTTGAGGTGCTTGCACCAAGCGCCGCGGTCACTTCGTACCGCTTGTCGGCATCCAGCAGATACGCTGATAATTTGGTCGCCTCGCCAAAGCAGATCGGCAACATCCCGGTGGCCAGCGGATCAAGGCTGCCGGTATGCCCGGCCTTCTGCGCATTGAACATGTGGCGAACGCGCTGCAGCACACCATTGCTGCTCACGCCCATTGGCTTGTCGAGCAAGAGGATGCCGCTGACCGGACGCCCGCGCCTGCGTCGTGCCATGAGCGCGCTATTCCTTGTTGTCGGCTTCGCCCGCTGGACCGCTGTTCAGCAGCGAGCGAATTCTGTCGCTATCGGCCTGGCTGTAGTCGGGCATGAACCGCAAGGATGGCGTGTGCCGCAACGACATTGCCTGGGCAACACGATGGCGTAGATACGGCGCACGTTCGTTCAGCACCTCGACTGCCTGATCCGCTGCTTCGCGATCGCCGAGCGCGCTGATGTATACACGCGCCGCCGAGAGGTCCTTGGTAACCTCGACATCCGTGACGGTGGACAGACCCAATCGAGAGTCCCGGATATCGGCCGAGATCACCTGACCCAGCACGCGCTGAATGCGTGATCCAACACGACTGGAACGGGGCGTTTCACGCGGCACGGCGGCGGACTCCTGACGGACCGAAAGGCGGAGGCCTTAGGCCTCAGCCGTTTCGACAACCTTGCGCTGCACTTCGATACGTTCGAAGACTTCGATATTGTCGCCGGCACGCACGTCGTTGTAGTTCTTGACGGCGATACCGCACTCGGTCCCGGCATCGACCTTCTGCACGTCGTCCTTGTGTCGGCGCAAAGACTCGAGCTCGCCTTCATAAATCACGACGTTGTCACGCAGCACGCGAATCGGCAAACCGCGGCGGACCTGGCCTTCGACCACCAGACAGCCAGCGACCTGGCCCCACTTCGAGGCTTCGAAAACCTCGCGAACCTCGGCGGTGCCGACAATTTGCTCCTTGGTCTCGGTGCCCAGCAGACCACTGACCGCGTCACGCATGTCGTCCATCACGTCGTAGATGACGCTGTAGTAGCGAACATCCACACCGCTTTCCTGCGCGGACTTGCGCGCCTTGGCGTCAGCACGGACGTTGAAGCCGATCACCAGGGCATTGGAGGCCGCAGCCAGATCGATGTCGGATTCGCTGATACCGCCCACGTTGGACGACACGACCTTGACCGAAACTTCCTGAGTGGGAATGTTGGCGATGGCATCGGACAAGGCTTCGACACTGCCCTGCACGTCGCCCTTGATCATGATCGCCAACTGCTTGAGACCGCCTTCGGACAAGCTCGCCATCATGGCCGTGCGACGTTCCTTGGCCAGATCCATCTGGCGCTTCTCACGTTGCTTGCTCTCACGCAATCCGACCAGTTCGCGGGCCTTCTTCTCGTCCGCCACGGCCAGGACTTCGTCACCGGCTTCTGGCGTTCCGGACAAACCCAGCACCTCGGCCGGCATGGACGGGCCGATGGACTGCACCTGCGTGCCGGTTTCATCGAACAATGCCCGGACGCGACCGAAGTTCGCGCCTGCAATGATCACGTCGCCCTTGCTGAGCGTGCCTTCCTTGACCAATACGGTCGCAACCGGTCCGCGCCCTTTCTCCAGGCTCGACTCGACCACAACACCCTTGGCCGGTGCGTCCACCGCCGCGCGCAGTTCCAGAACCTCGGACTGCAACAGGATGGCTTCCAGCAGGGAGTCAACGCCTTCACCGGTATGGGCAGAGACATTGATGAACTGGTAATCGCCACCCCATTCTTCCGGAATCACCTGCTCCTGCGACAACTCGTTGCGAACCCGCTCTGGGTCGGCATCTTCCTTGTCGCACTTGGTCACGGCGACCACCATGGGCACGCCAGCAGCGCGGCCATGATCAATGGCCTCCTTCGTCTGTGGCATCAGGCCATCGTCAGCGGCGACGACCAGAACCACGACATCCGTCGCCTGGGCCCCGCGAGCGCGCATCTTGGTGAATGCGGCATGACCGGGTGTATCCAGGAACGTGACGATGCCGTTCGGCGTCTCCACGTGATAGGCGCCGATGTGCTGCGTGATACCGCCCGCTTCGCCGGCGGCCACACGCGACTTGCGGATGTAATCAAGCAAGGACGTTTTGCCGTGATCGACATGGCCCATGATGGTCACGACCGGCGGACGCGGCTGCTTCTCCGCAGTGTCATCGGAGGCGCCAACGGCTCCCTGGATGAGGGACTCCTCGCGATCGCCCTCACTGGTGCGGCGGACGTTATGCCCCATCTCCTCAACCAGAAGAGTCGCAGTGTCCTGATCCAGCACCTGATTGATCGTGGCCATCTCACCCATCTTCATCATCTCGCGGATGAGATCGGTGGCCTTGATGGCCATGCGCTGCGCCAGATCACCCACGGTAATCGCTTCCGGCACTTCAATCTCGCGCACGACGGGTGCAGTCGGCCGCGCGAAGCCGTGCTCTGTCGTCACCCTGACGCGTGACGGCGAACGTCCCGACTTGCGACGACGGCCGGCCTTGCCCTTGGCCACATGGAGTTCTTCGCGGCGACGCTGCTCTTCTTCCTGCTTGTTGCGCTGCTGCTGCGGAGGTGGCGGCGGTGCCTTGGACGCACGACGCAGATTCTCTGCGGCTCGGCGGCGAGCGGCTTCAAGCTCGCCTCGCGCCAGTTCGTCCGCGATAACGCGACGTTTTGGCCCGGCTGCTTCGGCAGGGGCTTCTGGCGACTTTTCCGCAGACTCCGTTTCAGCCGGCTTGGCTTCGCCTGAAGCGGCTTCCGTCGCGGGTGCGTCATCCTTCGCGACAGGCTCGGCGGGCGCCTCAGCCGCTGGTGTTTCGTCAGCCTTGGGAGCTTCGTCTACCTTGGCTTCGGCCGCTGCCTTTTCGGCAGCTTCCTGCTCGGCTGCGAGCCGGGCTTCCTCTTCGGCTTTTGCCTTGGCTTCGGCTTCCGCCGTCGCCTGTTCCTCAGCCGCGCGCTGTTCGGCCGCCTCGGCTTCCAAACGTGCCTTTTCTTCCTCAGCCTGTCGCGCAGCCGCTTCCTGCTCGGCTGCGGCGGCCGCTTCATCAGCCTCCGGGTCGCGCCGTACAAACGTGCGGCGCTTGCGCACTTCCACGTTCACCGTACGCGTCGGTGCTCCACGCTGCCCGCTCACCTTCAACTGACTACGCTTGCGCGAAGGCACCGAGATGCGCTTGTCACCAGAAGTCGACAACTTCACCGATCCGGAACCCGTACGCAGGTGCCGCAGCAACTGCAACTTGTCCTCGTCGGAAATCGCGGAGTCGGCGCTCGTGGCCTTGATCCCGGCTTCTTCAAGCTTCGTCAGCAACGCGTCAACAGCGATACCAACTTCCTTGGCCAGGTCTTGGACTGTCATTTCAGCCATTCGAGTCCTCTCAATTCAAATCGTGGATGGGGTTTGATCGCAACACGGACTTATTCCGCTGCGGCTTCCTCATCCTCAAACCAGTGGGCGCGGGCAGCCATAATCAACTCGGCCGCCTTTGCATCCGTAAGTCCGCCGAGGCCAGCAACTTCATCTGTTGCGGCTTCAGCCAACTCTTCGCGATTGGTGAATCCTTCTGCTGCCAGGGCGTAGGCAACCACTTCGCTCATCCCCGGCAGACTGACCAAATCTTCTGAAGGCTGCGCCTTGTCGCCTTCGCCGCCGCCGATCGCGCGCGACAGCAGAACATTGCGTGCCCGGTTGCGCAGCTCCTCGGCGATGCCCTCGTCGAATTCCTCGATCTGGGTCAGTTCCTCGGCCGGCACGTAGGCGATCTCCTCGATCGACGTGAAGCCTTCCTGAACCAGGATGACGGCCACTTCCTCATCGACATCCAGCTGATTGCGGAACAGGCCGATCAGACGCTCGGCCTCATCTTCGCCCTTGCTTTCGGCGTCCTCGATGGTCATGACGTTCAACGTCCAGCCCGTGAGCTCGGAAGCCAGACGCACGTTCTGACCGCCGCGGCCAATGGCCTGCGCCAGTTTTTCGCCGTCCACGGCAACGTCCATCGCATGCGAATCCTCATCCATGATGATGGAGGCCACATCGGCGGGCGCCATGGCATTAATGACAAACTGGGCGGGATTGTCGTTCCAGAGCACGATGTCCACGCGCTCACCGGCCAACTCGTTGGAAACGCTTTGCACGCGTGACCCACGCATGCCGACGCAGGCACCGACCGGATCGATGCGCTTGTCCTTGGCCAGCACGGCGACCTTGGCACGCAGCCCCGGATCACGAGCGGCACCCTTGACGTCGATCAGGCCCTGACCGATCTCGGGCACTTCCATGCGGAACAGTTCGATCAGGAATTCAGGGCGGGTCCGGCTCACGAACAGCTGCGGTCCGCGCGGCTCAGGCCGCACATCATAGAGGAAGCCCCGCACACGGTCGCCTGGGCGCATCGGCTCACGCGGAATCAGCTGATCGCGCGGGATAATCGCCTCGGCGTTTCCGCCCAGGTCCATGATCACGGCGCCGCGTTCCATGCGCTTGACCAGACCGGTGATTAACTCACCGACTCGGTCCTTGTACGCCTCGACAACCTGCGCCCGCTCGGCCTCGCGCACTTTCTGCACGATGACCTGCTTGGCCGCCTGCGCGGCGATCCGGCCGAATTCGACCGATTCCATCGGCTCCTCGACAAAATCACCAACCTCGATGCCTTCGTATTGCGCCTGGGCATCCGTCACACGCAGCGTGCGGGTCTCGGCGACAAACACGGGGCCCTCGTAATCCTCGTCTGCCTCATCGGCCAGTGGCGCATCGTCCGGCACGATTTCCCAGCGCCGGAAGGTGTTGTAGGCACCGGTCTGCCGGTCGACCTCGACCCGCGCATCGATGTCTTCGGCATGCTTTTTCCGCGTCGCGGAGGCCAGCGCCATTTCAATGGCTTCGAAAATGATGTCCTTTTCGACGCCCTTTTCATTGGACACCGCGTCGACTACGAGCAGCACGTTCTTGTTCATTTCACCCGCCATCATTCAACCTCCGGCACAAGGCGCGCCGACTCAATATCGCGCAGCGCAAAGCGATGCGATGTTCCATCTACGACCATTTCGATCTCGGCGTCGTCACGTGCGGTCAGCTGACCACGAAACCGCTTGCGGCCTTCGATGCTGTCCACCAGACGCAGCTTGATCTCCGAACCGGCAAAGGCGTCGAAATGCTCCGGCTTCACCAAAGGACGATCCAGACCCGGCGAAGACACTTCCAGGGTGTAGTTCCCCGAAATCGGATCCTCGACATCCATGAGCGCGCTAACCTCGCGACTCACGCGCTCGCAGTCGCCGAGACCGATGCCATCTTCTCGGTCAATGTACAACCGGACCAGTTGGTCCCGGTCGCCTGCAGCAAGTTGCAGCCACACGAGCTCGTAGCCGAGTGATTCGACGACTGGCTCGATCAATGCTGTCAGTTCCCGCTGCAATTCATTTCACTCCTCAGAATAAAAAAGCCCCGATCGGTCGGGGCTCCCTTATCCGGTCCGATCGCCAAGCGCGCTCTCGACAAGCTCGCTCAGCGATACAATTCGTTCAGACGTCGGCGCCAGCGCAATCGTTCGCGCCGCTTCAGCACATGGCCCACGCCCCGCATGAGGCGCGGAATTATAGGGATGACCGCCCCCACACTCAAGGTGCCACCCGGTATTCGTTCACCTGAGCCTTGGTGCATTTTAGCCGCCAAGGCCCCAGATGTGCGCTGCAGCAAACCGAAATGACCGATCAGGGAACACGCTCTATGAGAAGTCCTGAACGCCGCTGGCGGTTCTGGGTGGACCGCGGCGGCACATTCACCGACGTTGTGGCGCAACGCCCGGACGGTGAGCTCATCGAGTTCAAGCTACTGTCCCGCAACCCCGATCGCTACCAGGACGCGACTGTCGAGGCCGTGCGACGGTGCCTGAATGTCGTCGCGGGCGAACCCATCCCGACCGAGCAGATCGTCGAGCTGCGCGTGGGCACGACCGTGGCGACCAACGCGCTGCTCGAGCGTACAGGCTCGAAGACCGCATTGTTCATCACGGAAGGTTTTGGGGATCTTTCCGTCATCGGCGATCAGCGCAGGCCCGATCTGTTTGCGCTCGATATCCGCCGCGAGCCGCCGCTGACCGATTGCGTATTCGAGATTACAGAACGCCTGAATAGCGATGGCGAGGTCGTGACGGCACTGGATGAACAAACGGTGCACTCGGCGTTGGAACAGGCCAAAGCGCTGGGTTGCAAAGCCCTGGCCATTGCCCTGGTGCACGCGACCATAAACCCCAGGCATGAGCGCCGAGTCGCGGAACTGGCCGCCCGCTACGACTTTGGCGGAGTGGTCGTGTCTCACGAGGTCTCCGCCCTGCCCGGCTTTCTCGAGCGCATGCAGACCGCCGGCGCCGAAGCCTACTTGCAGGCGTCGGTCTCGCAGTACATCGATGAGCTTCGCCGCGCCCTGCCCGGCGTGACCATCCGCTGCATGCAGTCATCCGGCGCTCTGGCCGATGCCGCTCAGTTCCGCGCGTGCCACGCGCTGCTATCCGGTCCCGCCGGCGGCGTCATGGGCGCCGTTCGCACCGCCCAGGCTGCCGGCGTGGAGCGCTTGATCGGATTCGACATGGGCGGCACATCCACTGATGTGTTCCATTGCGCCGGACGCGTCGAACGGGTCGACGAGACGCAGGTTGCCGGCGTGGTCGTGCGAAGTCCCAGTGTGCAACTGCACACCGTAGCGGCTGGCGGAGGGTCGCGACTCGGCGTTCAGGACGGACGCGCCACCGTGGGTCCCGAGTCCGCCGGCGCGTACCCCGGCCCTGCCTGCTACGGCCGCGCTGGGCCTGCCGCCGTCACCGACGCCAATCTCGTGCTGGGCCGGCTGCTCCGCGAGCATTTTCCCGCCGTGTTCGGGCAGGACGGGCGCCAGCCGCTCGACCCTGAGGCATCTCATCAAGCGCTGGACCGATTATCCATCGCGTTGCACGGCGACAACTCACCACACTCGCCTGAGCAACTGGCCTACGGCTACATCGAGATCGCCGTAGAGAACATGGCCAACGCGATCCGCAGGATCACCGTCGAGCAAGGCATCGACACGCAGGACTACACGCTGGTTGCATTCGGCGGTGCCGGCGGCCAGTTGGCCTGCCTGGTGGCCCAGGCGCTGGAGGTCTCCGACATCTTCATCCCGGAGGCCGCGGGCGTGTTGTCCGCCCTAGGCATCGGACTCTCCGAGCTATCGCAGATCGAACAACTGGCGATCGACCAGCCTCTGGCGGCCTGCGACTCGACAACACTGCAGCACGCCATCACTGTCGCGGCCCAGCAGTCACGACAGCGCCTGGCCGATCAAGGCGTAGCCAATGAGCAGATCCGGGTGGAGTACTCTGCCGATCTGCATTTTGACGGTACCGACACCACGCTCACGCTCCCGTTTGAGCGCCTGGACCGCTTGGCATCGGACTTTCTCGAACAACATCGCCAAGTCTTCGGGTTCGCCGATCAGCAACGTGCTATCCGCTTGCGCTCGCTCACGATCGAAGCGCTGGGCGGCGGACATGGCTTCCGGCCCATCGACCCCGTACCAGCAAAGTCGCCCACCGGACGCAGCATCGACGTCTGGGCCAAGCTGTCCGGCCGGCTCGAGCGGGTCACCGCCTCGCAGCTTAGCCGTGACGACATGGCCGAAGGACAGCAAATCAAAGGTCCGGCGCTGATCACGGAACCCAATAGCTGCATCGTCGTCGAGCCGGGTTGGATGGCCACCCGCCAGCGTGGCGGGCTGCGCCTGCGACAGGCCAGCAGAGTACGCGTTGCACCAACGAACGAGAGCACCGCCGCAGACCCCATGCGGCTGGAGATCATCCACAACCGGCTCATGGCCATTGCCGAGCAGATGGGTGAGGCTCTGCGCCGCACCGCGCACTCGGTGAACGTGCGGGAGCGCATGGATTTCTCCTGTGCCATCTACACCGCGAATGGCGAACTGGTCGCCAACGCCCCCCATATACCGGTCCACCTGGGGTCCATGGGTGCGGCCGTGCAGTCGCTGCTGCAACGGCACCGCAGCGTGTTAGCGCCCGGCAGCGCATGGCTGCTGAACAACCCGTATCTAGGCGGCACTCACCTGCCGGACCTCACCGTGGTGTCCCCCCGGTTCGACACCTCGGGCGAGTTGGTGCAACTGGTGGCAGCCCGTGCTCATCATGCCGACGTGGGCGGCATCACCCCGGGTTCGGTACCCGCCGAAAGTCATCGCCTGGATGAAGAAGGCATCATCTTCGACGGCCTCTGCATTGTTGATGAGTCCGGCTTTCACGAAGCGGTCATCCGCGATCATCTCGGCCAGGGCCCCCACCCGGCCCGGCAACCAGACCTGAATCTGGTCGACCTGCGCGCCCAGATCGCGGCGTGCCACCAAGGTCTTGCTGGGCTAGATAGGCTGGACGCCCAGTTCGGCGCTGCACAAGCACAGGCTTATCTGCACCATATTCTTGATCACTCCGCCGATTGCGTTCGCCAGATGATCCGCGCAGTCCAACCTTGAACTGGCAGCGTCGACCTGGACGACGGCACACCGATACGCGTCTCGCTGACACCGGACCGACATACAGGCCATCTCGTACTGGACTTCCAGGGCACAGGCACGCAGCACGCCGGCAACCGCAACGCCCCGACCGCGATTACCCGCGCTGCCGTGCTGTACGTGTTGCGGTGCCTGCTCGCACGCCCTTTGCCGCTCAATGATGGGTGTCTGCGGCCTGTCGAGCTCCGAATCCCGGCTGGCAGCCTGCTCAATCCGGAACCTCCGGCAGCGGTCGTGGCCGGCAACGTGGAAACCTCCCAGGCCATTGTGAATGTATTGCTGGAGGCCTTCGGGTCAGCAGCCCACGCCCAAGGCACGATGAATAACCTGAGTTTTGGCAACGACACCGAGCAGTACTACGAGACGATCTGCGGCGGCGCTGGCGCGGGGGCCGGTTTTGCAGGCGCCGACGCGGTGCAAACACATATGACGAACTCACGAATGACCGATGTCGAGGTTCTCGAACGACGGCACTCGGTTCGCGTCGAGCAGTTCGGTCTGTGGCGGCAGTCCGGTGGTGCGGGCCGCTCACGAGGCGGCAGCGGAGCGATTCGCCGCTTGCGATTTCTGAGCGAGATGGACGTCAGCGTGCTGAGCTCTCAGCGCAAGACCGCCCCCCGAGGACTGCACGGCGGAGGCGATGGAACCTGCGGGCGTAACACCCACTATAGGAACGACGGAACACGGCAGGATCTCGGGCCACAGGCGAGGCTCCAGGTACAACCAGGTGACTGCATCGAAATCCGTACGCCCGGCGGCGGCGGCTGGGGCAAGCCGGAGGATTGAGCGACGAACGACGTGAACGCCTCACGGCACAGTCGAAATGACCTCACAGATGCGTTCTATTCACCTGAGCCGAAAACGAAAAAGCCCTGCACTAGGCAGGGCTTTCGATTCGGTTGGTAGCGGGGGCAGGATTCGAACCTGCGACCTTCGGGTTATGAGCCCGACGAGCTGCCTGGCTGCTCCACCCCGCACCAGGGAGCGCGGATAGTATAGAAGCCCTGATTGTCATGCAACTGAAAGATTACTTCTTCTTTCAATTCAGTCCGTTACGGAAACCGATACCGCCTCCAGAGCGCAATCGAGGGGGCGAAGACTAGGCCGCCTTCGGCCCGTGGGCCAACCGCGCCATTTCGGCCTCGAATTCAGGGAGTCGCTCTAGGAAGGCACGGTTATCGTGATCCCAGGGCTGGAAGCCCGGTCGGAAGTAGTCAAACCACTCGGGGACCGTCTTGCTCAGCGCCCCGGGCGAGCGGAACAGAAAGTTCGCCAGGCCAGCGTAACCCTTCAGGCGCGCCACAACGCCTTTTTTCAAAGACTTGTCAGCGCGCACCATGCGCCAGTGGAATTCAGCCACCAACGGCCAAAAGATAACGGTGGCGAGAACCAAACCCAGCGCACGGCTGGCATAAGCCTCCGGGCGGCCCTGCATCGCAACCTTCCAGACGTCGAATGCCACGGCCTTGTGCTCGGTTTCTTCCAGTGCGTGCCAGTTCCAGATCTTGGCCATGACCTCGTCGGAACCACCCATGATTCGCTCGTCAGCTAGCAGCTTGTCGGCCATGATCGCCGTGAAATGCTCCAGGGCGATGGTCGCGGAGAGCTGCATGGACTTGGGGCTGTACAACTTCAGCTCCTCAAGCAGCCAATGCACGCGGGCTTCCATCGCGTCCACCGGCATACCGGCCTTCGCGACAGCCTCGTTGTAGGCCTCGTGTTCTCGTCCGTGCATCGCCTCCTGGCCGATGAACGCCGTCACGGCCTTCTTCAGTTCAGGGTCGGTGACCTGATCCCGATAGTGCCGTACCGCGTTCATGAAAAAGCGTTCACCCACCGGGAAAAACACCGACAGGGTGTTGAAGAAATGCGTGACGTAGGGGCCCTGCTCGTGCCAGTCCAGCACATCCCGAGAACCCAGGTTGAATCGAAAATCGCGTCGTGTGGGCAACATCTCACAGACTCCGGTGAATGTTAGTGTCATCACACAGTGTCAACGTTCGAATCGAATGTCAACATCACTTGATGTAACATTCCTGTTGTTGATGGCAGACGGGAGGCACCCATGACCGAGCACGCCAACGAACTATCGCCGCGGGCCCGCGCCCATGAGGAACCTGCCGAGTATCGGATACGCGAACTCTCGCGCCTGTCGGGCACCTCGGTGCGAAACATCCGGGCCTATCAGGACCGTGCGCTGATTCCACCGCCGATCCGGCGGGGACGTGTCAGCATCTACTCCTACGATCATCTTTCGCGTCTGCGCGTGATCACCGAGATGCTGGATCGCGGATACACGCTGAGCAGCATCGGCGAGTTGTTTCAGGCGATGGAGGCCGGCCACGACATTGCAGACCTGATGGGGTTGCAGCGAGCGGTGTCATCGCCTTGGACCGAAGAGGTGCCGCAAACCTATTCGCTGGGCGAGCTCATGAAACTCTTCCGCGGACATTTCTCGCCGCGGTGGCTGATGATCGCCACCGACCTGGGGTTGCTGGAGCAAACCGGGGCCAAGTTTCGCGCGCCAAGCCCACGCATCGTGCATGCCGCGGCCGAACTCGTCGCCGCCGGTATTCCTTTCGAAGACATGGTGAGCGTCGTACGGAAACTGCGCGCAAATGTCGAAGCGGCCAGCGAAGACATGGTTCGCCTGGTGGAACGTCACTGCTTCGACAAATACGGACCCGGCCTGCCACCGGCCGAGAAGGTGCCAGAACTGGCCGACCTCGTCTGGCGGCTGCGGCCACTGGTCGAGCAAGGCGTGCTGTCCGAAGTCGCCAGAGCCATGGAGATAGCGGCCAACAAGCACCTGGGAGACCGCCTCTCCTATGTTCTCGAGGCGCTTTACGAACAGCAAAACCGCGCGCCGACACACGAGGCCGCTGAGCAGAATCGATAGGGGCGGCTCACGCATCATCCCCGCGCCCACAAAAAACCCCGCGGTCGCGGGGTTTTGAGTCTGGCGGAGAAGGAGGGATTCGAACCCTCGAGGGGCGTAAACCCCAACACGCTTTCCAGGCGTGCGCCTTAAACCGCTCGGCCACTTCTCCTGTTCACTCTTGACGCGCCGGATCAAGCCGAGAGCCTGCCAGCGCGGCGCGCGATGGTAGCGACCTCGCGCCGGAATGGCAATGTCGGCCCAGCCTCAGGCGGCGGGCGCCTCGGCGGCGTCGCTAGCCTCTCCGGCTGGATCGGTCGGTGCCGTATCGGCCGAGGGCAGTGCCGCCGGGACTTCCAGGCAGACTTTCTTGTCGTCCTCGGCTTCAGTTTCGGCGCCGGCCCCCGACTGGGCGAAGTCGACGGCATTGGCGAGTTCCGGAATCGCGAACTCCGTGCTGGGCTCAGGCGCGGCGACCTGAGGCGCGTCCTGCAAATACGGATAGGCCACAGCCCGCTCGTAAGGGCGATCCTTACTGCAGGGTGTAGATGCGCAACCAGCGGCTGCAGCGGCGACGAACGTCAGGGCGACACAACGAGCAATCATTCAGTTCTCCAGCGCACCGGCGTCAGCCAATGCAGTCTTCACGGGCGCCTCAAATGCGGCTCTCATCGGCACCAGCGGCAAGCGGATACCGGGGCCGATGCGTTGCATCTGATGTAGCGCCCATTTCACGGGAATGGGATTGGGGTCAAGAAACAACGCCGAGTGCAACCCCGCCATCGGCGCATCCGCGGCGCGTGCTGCGGCGTCGTCACCGGCGCGGGCTGCATCGCATAACGCGCGCATTTGGGCCGGAACAACATTGGCGGTGACCGAGATGACACCGTCAAAGCCCGACAACATGGCGTCGGCCGAGGTCGCGTCGTCACCGGACAGCAGTACGAACGGAGCCGGCAGGCGGCTGCGTAGCTCGGCAACGCGCTCTGGGGCGCCGACGGCTTCCTTGAGCGCGACGATCCGAGGATGCGCAGCCAGGCGTTCTGCCGTCGTCGGCGCGAGGTCACAGCCGGTCCGGCCGGGCACGTTGTAGAGAATGATGGGAATCGTCGCGGCATCGGCAATCGCCATGTAGTGGCGATAAAGCCCTTCCTGCGGGGGCTTGTTGTAGTAAGGCGTCACGACCAGTGCGGCATCGGCCCCGGCAGCTTCGGCTGCCCGTGTCAGCGCAATGGCTTCGGCCGTCGCGTTCGCTCCGGTACCGGCGATCACCGGCACGCGCCCCGCGGTGACCTCGATCACCCGCCGGATCACGGCGACGTGCTCGTCCACGCTCAGCGTCGCGGACTCGCCTGTCGTCCCCACGGCCACCAATCCCTGGGTGCCAGATTCGATATGCCACTCGATCAGAGCATCCAGCGCGGGAAAATCCACCGCGCCATCGGCATCCATCGGGGTGACCAGGGCAACATTGCTGCCTTCAAACATCGGGTTGCACTCTCGCGAATCGGCCCTTGGACCGCATGCATTTGCTAGAATTTCGAAAACTCTCAGGGCGATGCGTGCCCACTATCGAATCGCCGCCGCCCTTTCGGGGCGCGGCAGTATAACTTAGACATTCTTCTATGCCGCATACGCAACACCTGCTGTCGATCGCGATGCACGGTCCTCAGCGGGCTGATCTTTCCCGGTCCCTCGTTACCGAAATCGCCAATCGCGGCTGCAATATCCTCGAATGCCGGGTCCACCCGGTCGGAGATCAGTTCGCCGCGACGCTGTTGGTCGGCGGCAACTGGAGCAGCCTGGGCCGCTTGGAAACCGCCCTGCCCGCCATCGCCTCCGAACTCGGCTTGACGGCGCAATGCACGCGCAGCGCGCCACGCCCTGACGACACCAAGATGCGGCCTTACGCGGTGGAGATCATTGCACCGCAAGAAGCCGGCTTGTTGCGCGACGTGCTCGACTTTTTCCGCAGCCACGAATCCGCTGTGGTCGAGATCGTCGCCCAGCACTACGACGCGGCGCAGACCGGCGCCGCGCTGGCCAGCCTGCAAATGGTCGTCCATGTCCCGATTTCGGCGCATCCGCCAGCCCTACGCGAATCGTTCATGGACTTGTGCGATGAATTGCATGCGGACGGATTGCTGGACCCCATCAAGAACTGACAGGAGCACGCTCATCAGATGACCGTTGAGACCGGACAACCCGCACCCGATTTCTCTGCCCCGGCCACCGGCGACCAAACGCTGTCGCTGTCGGATTTTCACGGCAAGACGCTGGTGCTGTACTTCTACCCCAAGGACAACACGCCCGGCTGCACGCAGGAGGGCCAGGACTTCCGCGACCTCCATGCTGAGTTTCAGGCTGCCGGCGCCCAGATCCTTGGTGTGTCTCGCGAGAGCATCAGGTCACACGAAAACTTCAAGGCCAAGTTCGAGTTTCCGTTTGAACTGCTTTCCGATCCCGACGAAACCCTGTGCAAGGCTTACGACGTGATGAAGGAAAAGAACATGTACGGTCGCAAGTACATGGGCGTAGAGCGTTCGACCTTCGTCATCGACCCGCAAGGCATGCTGCGCCACGAGTGGCGCAAGGTGAAGGTTAAGGGCCACGCCCAAGCCGTCCTCGATGCCGTCAAATCGATCTGAACACGCGCCCGTGAACGACAGCTCGCGCGTTCACTGACGCGCGTCGCCCCAGCCAACCGAGACCTCCGGCATGTCGACCCGAATTTTCGTCCTGGACACCAACGTGCTGATGCACGATCCCTCCTCGTTGTTCCGCTTTGAGGAGCACGATCTCTATATACCGATGGTCGTGCTGGAGGAGCTGGACGCGGCCAAGAAGGGTTCCAGTGAAGTGTCACGCAACGTCCGGCAGGTCAGCCGCTTTCTGGACGAGATGATCCACGGCGCCGATGAGAAGGCGATCGAAGCTGGTCTGCCACTCCCCGATTTCGGCCTGAACATCCGCAACAAGGCCATGCCCACCGGACGACTGTTCTTCCAGACTCGCCCGCCCAACGTGGAATTGCCGGACCTGCTGCCGGGCAACAAGCCTGATAACAGCATTCTCGTCACCACCCTGGCCTTGAAGGCGGAGCATCCACAGCGTCAGGTCACGCTGGTGTCCAAGGACATCAACCTGCGCATCAAGGCCGCGGTCACCGGAATCTCTGCCGAGGACTACGCCAGCGACCGGGTTCTCGACGACCTGGATCTTCTTGAGGCCGGGTACAAAGCGTTACCGGACGGCTTCTGGTCCGCCCATGGCGAGAACATGGAATCGTGGACGGATGAGCTGGGTTCGGCCCACTACCGCCTCGCCGGCCCGGAGATCGCCGAGCTACACGCCAATCAGTTCGTCTACTTTGAAGATGGCAGCGGCCCTGATCTCATCGTCCGCTCGATTCAGGACGAAACGGCCACCCTCCAGGTGGTCAACGACTACTCTGACAGCAAGCAGTCGGTGTGGGGGGTGCATGCCCGCAACCGCGAGCAGAATCTGGCGTTGAACCTGTTGCTTGACCCGTCCATCGATTTCGTCACGCTGCTCGGCGCCGCCGGAACCGGCAAGACGTTACTCGCCCTGGCCGCTGGCCTGTCGCAGACGCTGGATCACTCCCGTTTCCGCGAGATCATCATGACGCGAGTCACCGTGCCGGTGGGCGACGACATCGGGTTCCTCCCAGGCACCGAGGAAGAAAAGATGACGCCCTGGATGGGCGCGCTGATGGACAATCTGGAAGTCCTGACGCAATCCGACGATGCCGGCGAGTGGGAACGCGCCGCCACCAATGAGTTGCTGTCCAAGCGCATCAAGATCCGCTCGGTGAACTTCATGCGGGGACGCACCTTCGTCAACCGGTACATCATCCTGGATGAAGCGCAGAACCTGACGCCCAAACAGATGAAGACGCTGATCACCCGCGCAGGACCAGGCAGCAAGATCGTATGCCTGGGCAACCTCGGCCAGATCGACACGCCGTATCTGACGGAAACCAACTCCGGGCTCACCTACGTGGTGGATCACTTCCGCGGCTGGGAACACGGCGGGCATGTGACCCTCGCACGCGGCGAACGCTCACGGCTGGCCGCCTTCGCCTCAGCTACGTTGTAACGGAGGCGTCGTCTGCCGGCTCATCCGTCGTCAACGGCACAGGTTGCTCGCGCAAGCGTTCCGGCCACGCGTTGATAATGGCGTTCACGACCGTGGCCAATGGAATGGCGAAGAACACGCCCCAGAAGCCCCAGATACCGCCGAAGAACAACACCGCGAAGATGATCGCGACCGGATGCAGATCCACCGCTTCTGAGAACAACAGCGGCACCAGGATGTTTCCGTCCAGCGCCTGCAGAATGCCGTAGGCGATCAACACGTAGTAGAACTCCGGCTCAGTGCCCCATTGCGCCCAGGCCACGGCCGCGATCGGCGCAGTGACAACCAGCGCTCCCAGATAAGGCACCAACACCGAGAGTCCGACCAGCGCCGACAGCAGCACCGCGTAGTTCAAGGACAGCGCCGTGAACGTGAGAAATGCGGCAGCCCAGACAATCACGATCTCGACAAACTTGCCGCGCACGTAATTGGCGAGCTGGCGGTCGACATCACCCCAAACTGTCCGCAACAGGCCGATGTCGGTGGGTAGAAACCCGCGGAACCAGCCCTGGATCCGGTCCTTGTCCTTGAGCAGGAAAAACATCAGCAGCGGCACGAGCACCAGGTACACCGCGATGTACAGCAAGCCAACACCGACAACAACGCTGTTACTCAGCACGAACTGACGCAGCTGCGTGACGTAATCCCCCGCCGACAGCATGATCTCCTCGACCTGTTTCGGCGACACCATGGACGGATACTTTTCCGGCAGGGTCATCAGGTAAGCCTGGATGTTGCCGATGATAACGGGCACTTCCTGCACGATCTGCGTGGTCTGCCGTGACAGCAGCGGCAGCAACAGGATCAACGCGGCGAGAGAACCCACGCAGAACACGGCCCAAGTGATCGTCACCGCAAAAATGCGAGGCAGCCGCGTGCGGTTCTGCAACAACGCGACTGGGCCTTCCAGCAGATACGCCAGCACGACCGCAACCAGCACCGGCGCCAGCGTGCCAGCAAAAAAGGTGATGATGATCCAGACCGCCAGCAGGACCAGCGCCAGGCTGACCACCTGTGGATTGGAGATCTGGCGCTTGAGCCAGTCCTTGAGCGCATGCACGTCGAAACGGCTCCTTCACTTGAATAGGCGACGGCGATGATTCGCCCAGATCGGCGGACCGATCTGTTACGCACTGGATGCATTCGTTGATCGAAGCGCTGACCACACGCTGCTTGTCGCAAACGTCTTGTCGGCCTCCGTCATGGATCGAGAAGACCGCCAGCGACCGCGCAGAGTTCCGAAAGCCGCTTGATGCGTGGTTCACGAACTCCTGCGCGCAGCCATGATCTAATCGGCGTACGATTAAAAATCACGCCCGCACGCTGTCGATCAGGGTGCCGCCGAATGTAGCACACGCCAGCAAACCGAATGATTGCAACAACCCGCCGTCTCCTAATCCTGATCTGCTCACTGGGATTGATCGTCTCCCCGGTCGCAGCCAACGTGAATCTGCCGGATTTCGGCGAACCCGCAGATCAGACCCTCTCGCCCGCCGAGGAGGCGGAAATCGGCGCGCGAATCGAGGCGCAGCTGCACGCCGCCGGGTTGATACTCGAAGACCAGGAACTCACCGAGTACATCACCAGTGTGGGCGCAAAGCTGGCGGCGCACGGCGGGTCCAGCCCCAACGGCTTCAAGTTCTTCGTGATCCGGGATGATTCGATCAACGCCTTTGCCCTGCCCGGCGGGTACATTGGTATACACACCGGCCTGCTCAAGGCGTCGACCAGCGAATCCGAACTCGCCGGTGTCGTGGCGCACGAAGAGGCGCATGTGACTCAGCGCCACATCGCGCGGCAACTTCAGGGGTCCACCGGCTGGACTCTTGCGACCGCCGCCCTGGTTGTGGCGGCCGCCCTGGCCGGCGCGACGGATCCCGACCTGATCCAGGCTGCGCTGGGCGTAGGCCTGGCCTCCATTCAGCAGCGCCAGATCAATCACACCCGCGCGCATGAGCTGGAGGCCGACCGCCTGGGCATACGTACTCTCGCGGACGCCGGCTACGATCCCAAGGGCATGGCGACTTTCTTCGAGCGACTGCACCAGCAAACACGGCTGTACGGCAATCAGTTGCCGGAAATCCTCCTGACCCATCCGGTGTCTGCGACCCGGGTGTCCGAAGCCCTGAATCGGGCCGACGACTACGAACCCGTCAACCGCAGCAGTTCGGATCAATACAAGTACATGCGCGCCCGCGCGCGCATCCTGGCTTCCGCGCCACCCACGCTGGAACGCGAGTTCTTCCAGCGGTCGCTGGACCACGACGAATCAGACGACGAGGCTCGCTACGGCCTCGCGGTCATCGACATCCTCAGCGGCGATGGGAGCGGAGCGCTCGAGCATCTGCAGGCTATCGATGACACGGATCAGGTGAACGTGCAGTTGGCCATGGCCCAGGCCGAACACACTGCTGGCCAGAACGAAGCCGCCCTCGAGCGTTATGCGGCATTGCTGCGACGCCATCCGAACTACCAGCCGATCGCCCTCGCCTACGCCGATACGCTGGTTCGCACCGGCGAATCTGACGAGGCGCGTCGCGTGCTGCTCGACAGTATCGCCTATCGCCGCCACGAGCCCGATGCCTACCGTCTGCTCGCGCTGGCAGCGCGCGACAGCGGACGCGAGCCGGAGGCGCACTACCAAATGGCGGCATTCTTTAAATACCGGGGCAATTACCGGGCGGCGATCAACCAGTTGCACACGGGTCTGCAGCGACCGAATCTCAGCGATTCCGAACGCGCACGGCTCGAATCAAGAATGCTGGAGTATCGGCGCACGGCGCCGGAAGAACTCAGGCGGACGGGATCGACCGGCTGATCGATTTCAGCATCCCCTCGGACAGCATCCATTCAATGGTGTCGTTCAACATGCTGTCCATATCAACACATTCGAAGCCGAGTTCCTCGACGGCTCGTGATGTATCGCAGTAGATGTTGCTGGACAGCAGTGTCACCGTCTCGCGCGTAAGATCCGGCTCGCGCCGGAAGACGGGTGCCAATGTTTCTTCCAGGCGAGCGTATGCCGAGAGGACAGCCACCGGCAACGGACGTGGCGCGACGGTGCGCCCCAGCGCCTTGGCCACGCGCTTCACCAATGTCAGGTATGCCGCATCCTCGCCACCCAGCAGATAGTTGCTACCGATGCGTCCTTGCTGCGCCGCAGCGAGATGGGCCTGCGCGACTGAATTGGCGTGGCAGAACGATCCACCGCCGTCCGGCATGCCGGGCAAACGACGCTGCTGCACCAGCTGAAACAGTCGCGACCAGTTGTTGTGATCGTAACGACCCAGGATATTCGCGGGATTGATGATCACTCCCGGCAGGCCACGTGCAATACCACGACGTACCTCGCGCTCCGCCATCGCCTTGGTACGAACGTAATCGATGGGGGACTTCGCGGCCGACACCGGCGTTTGCTCATTGATGCGACCGGAATGCAAACCGAAGGCGACCGCGCTGGACGTGTGGACGAAGCGCCGCGCGCGGCGTTCCAGTGCGACCCTGACGACGTTTCGGGTCCCGCGAACGTTGACCAGGGTTTGTTCAGCACGCTGACGGCGCCATAGGCTGGTATCCCCAGCAACATGGAACACCACATCGGGGCGCTGCGGCATGGCGGATCGGATACTGTCCAGCTGGGTGACATCGCCGCATTGCAGGGTGACGCCGAGTTGGGCTAGATACGCAATGTCGGAATGGGCGCGATGCATAGCGATCACGTCCCAACCGTCCCGCCCTAGCGCTTCGATTAGGTTCTGGCCCACGAACCCGGTAGACCCGGTCACAAACGCCAGCGGCATCCAGCCTCCCTACGCAACCTGCCTTATGCAAATCCTGTCGAGGATATGAAAAACTTCGACCAACGTCGAATTGACGGGCAGATACCAGGTGCGCGCGGGCTGCGCGAAAGCGCCCTATGCTGGCTTCGCAGCGTCAGAGACGGGAATCATCGACGCCCAATGCCGGCAGCTGGGGCATTGCCAGTGAATGGCCCGCCCGGAGAACCCGCAATGCTGGCAGGCGTATAGCGGCGCGCTGGCCAGGGTGGCGCGCAGAGCGCCGTGCAGTGTTTGTAGCGGAGCGGCCAATGTGGCCGGCAGCTCGGACTGATTCAGTTCGAGCAGGTGATTGAATGCCGTCCATGAAGGGGTGGAGGACAGGTAACTCGCGAGCAACGCCACACCCTCTGCTGGCTCACTTTCACGGGCAAGCGCCACCTGCACGGCAGGCAAAGTCTGCTGATCAGACTGTTCCCTGAGGTAGGCCAGCCACTCCGACTGCTGGCTTAGCGATTCGTAACATCGCTTCAACGGCTCCAGCGTTTCGACCACAAACCGCGCATCCTGACGCGCGACGCGGCGATAGGCCTTGACCGCGCCTCTGATGTCCTCGCTTGCTTCCCGGGCCCTGCCCTCAAGCAGGCTCGCGCGGACGCAGTCACGGTCGTCGGACAACGCCCGTTTTACCCATTGCAAGGCTGTCTTGGTGTCTTTCGTCCACAGCGCCTCTTCCGCCATTTCGCAGGCGTACTGCGCCAGACGACGAGGCTCGGGGGCGCCTTGAACCTTCTCCTGCCGACGCGTCGCATCAATCGCGCGCTCCCAGTCCCGCTCCTTTTCGTAGATCGAGACCAGCGATGACAATGCAGCATCCTGGAACATGCCCTGCTCCAGTAGCTCCAGATAAAGACCCTCGGCGCGATCGAGCACGCCGGCCTTCATGTAATCCTGAGCGAGTTCCAACCGCGCGCGATTGCGATAGCGGTGGTCGAGGTTGGGTCTGGCGACGAGGTTTTGATGCACACGCAGGGCACGATCCACCTCACCACGGCGACGGAATAACGCGCCAAGCGCCAGATGGGTTTCCACAGTGTCGTTGTCGACTTCGAGCAGGCGGATGAAGACGTCCATCGCCTTGTCCGTCTCGTCATTGACCAGGTACTGAACGCCCTGCAGATAGTCCGTATTGGGGGCTGGCTGGGCCTCGGGGGGCCTGACCCGGCTACGCAGATACCAACCCAGGGCCGCAGCCATGGGCATCAGCAGCAGCGCTAGGCCAAAGGCATCAAACATCGTGGATCGGGAGATTCCGAAGGTTCTTCAGCTCGGCCTCCTGATCCTTGATCTGCCGGGATTGGCGACGAATCTGGCGTTTCAGCCGCGTCACGCGTAGGGCGCTGATCAACACCATCACCACCACGATCACGAGTAGCTCCAAGACCATCCAGAAGATCAGCGGCCCGGAAAACTCGGCGACCAAGAGGTCGACCGTCACGTGTTCGGTATTGGTAAAGGCAAGCGCGACACCGAGGCAGAACACCACCAGGACGGCGATGATCATCAGCGCACGGCCGATCGTGCCTCGCGTCTCAGTTTCCGTTGACACGCTCACGCAACTCCTTGCCGGGTTTGAAATGCGGGACCGCCTTGGACGGAATCACCACGGCATCGCCGGTTTTCGGGTTACGCCCGATCCGCTGCGGGCGGAGATGCAGGGAGAAACTGCCGAATCCACGGATCTCGATGCGGTCTTCTTCCGCAAGCGCATCGGTGATCTTGTCCAGCACCAGTTTGACAGCAAGCTCCACATCCTTGTGAGACAGATGTGGCTGGTTATCCGCCAACTGATCGATTAGTTCCGACTTGGTCATGAACGAATCCAAGCTCCTCTCATTCACTTCCGAGTCACAGTAGAACAAAAGCCCGTGGCGCGCAACACGCCACGGGCTTTTTTCCTCTTTATTTTCCTGAGCTTAGAGCGCTTGCAGGTTCGCTTACGCGTCCTTGTTGCCGTCGCCCATCTGCTCCTTGAGGAGATCACCCAAGCTGGTCGTACCCGTCTGGGCGCTGCGGCTGTACTCCGCCACGGCGTCGGCCTCTTCCTTCATCTCCTTGGCCTTGATGGACAGGGAGATCGACCGGGTCTTGCGGTCCATACCGACAATACGGGCTTCGATGCTGTCGCCAGCGTTCAATGCCGTGCGGGCATCTTCAATACGCTCGCGGGCGATGTCGGCAACACGCAGGTAGCCGTCAATGCCTTCTTCGAGATCGATGACCGCACCACGAGGATCAACCTCGCGGATCGTGCCGACCACGATCGAACCCTTGGGATGACGACCCATGTACGACGCGAACGGATCCTGTTCCATCTGCTTCACGCCCAGCGAAATACGCTCGCGCTCGGCGTCGATGGACAGCACCACGGCTTCCATTTCCTCGCCCTTGGAGAAGTTGCGGACCAGGTCCTCACCCTCTTCATGCCAGGACAGGTCGGAAAGATGCACCAGACCGTCGATGCCGCCGTCCAAACCGATGAAGATGCCGAAGTCGGTGATCGACTTGATCGAGCCACGAACCTTGTCGCCCTTCTGGAAGTTCTGCGCGAACTCTTCCCACGGGTTGGGGATGCACTGCTTGATGCCGAGGGAGATGCGGCGACGCTCTTCGTCGATATCCAGCACCATGACCTCAACCTCGTCGCCGATCTGCACAACCTTGCCAGGGGAGACGTTCTTGTTGGTCCAGTCCATTTCGGACACGTGGACCAGGCCTTCCACACCTTCTTCGATTTCGACGAACGAGCCGTAATCGGTGATGTTGGTGACCTTGCCGAACAGGCGGGTACCTTCCGGGTAACGGCGGGCAATGTCGACCCAAGGGTCTTCGCCCAGCTGCTTCAGGCCCAGCGAGACACGCATGCGCTCGCGGTCGAACTTCAGCACCTTGACTTCGACTTCCTGGCCGGCTTCCACGACTTCCGACGGATCCTTCACTCGCTTCCAGGACATGTCGGTGATGTGCAGCAGGCCGTCAATGCCGCCGAGGTCCACGAACGCGCCGTAGTCGACGAGGTTCTTGACCACGCCCTGCAGCACGATGCCTTCCTGCAGCTTCTCGATCAGTGCTTCGCGTTCCACCGAGTATTCGGCTTCCAGCACTTCGCGACGGCTGACCACGACGTTGTTGCGCACGCGGTCGAGCTTGATGACCTTGAATTCCAGCGGCTTGCCTTCCAGGTACGCGGTGTCGCGAACCGGGCGAATGTCGACCAGCGAGCCTGGCAGGAACGCGCGGACATTGCCCACGTCGACCGTGTAGCCGCCCTTGACCTTGCCACTGATCTGACCGACCACGATTTCCTGATCGTCGAATGCAGTCTGCAGACGATCCCAGGTCTTGATGCGCTCGGCTTTTTCCTTCGACAGCTTGGTCTCGCCAAAGCCGTCTTCAACGGTCTCCAGGGCGACCTCGACGTCGTCACCTTCGCCGATGGTCAGCTCGCCGGAGTCGTTGTAGAACTCCTCGATGGGGATGACGCCCTCGGATTTCAGGCCAGCATCAACGATGACCACATCCGACTTGACCTGCAGTACACGGGCCGTAACGATCGAACCCGGCTGCATGGTTTGTTGAGCAATCGATTGCTCGAAGAGTTCTGCAAAACTTTCAGACATAAGAATTAAGACACACTAGGTTTGTACCGGCGGTTCATCCGTAAATGCCGGGGCTGACAAAAACAGTCGGGGCGCCGATCCTTGGCGCCCCGGGCTAAATTCGTGCTTGATCGGCGAGGCTACTGGAGCCCACGGTCGACGATGAGGGTGATGGCCTGTCGTAACACCTGGTCGATGCCAAGCTCGGAGGTGTCCAGGATCACGGCATCGTCTGCCGGCTTGAGCGGCGCGGTCGTACGCGACGCATCCCGCTGATCGCGCGAGATTATATCAGAGTAAATCTTTTCGAATGTAGCACTGTTTTCGGGCACGCTCAATTGCGCGGCGCGGCGTCTGGCACGCACCTCGGCGGAGGCGGTCAGGAACAGCTTCAGAGGCGCGCGGGGAAAGACGACCGTGCCCATGTCGCGGCCGTCGGCCACCAGGCCCGGCGCAGTGCGAAAATCCCGCTGCCGCTCCAGCAGATTTGCGCGCACGGCCGGCAGGGCCGCGACCCGGGACGCGGCATCGCCTACGCGCTCCTCACGAATGGCGCGGGTGACGTCGTCTCCCGCGAGATCAATCCGGACGCCCTGCCCCGGCTGCACGGAAAACGCCACCGGCAGTGTCCGGGCGATGCCTGCCAGCGTCGTCTCATCATCCAATGCAGTCCGTTGGCGCATCGCGCTCAGCGCCACCAGCCGATAGAGCGCCCCAGAGTCCAGCAGATGCCAGCGCAAATGTGCGCTGAGCGACAACGCCAGCGTGCCTTTACCGACACCACTGGGTCCGTCTACAGCCACGACTGGAGTCTCCACGCTCATGGCAGCTGCTCGATGTTCAGGCCGAGGCCAGACATGGCATCGATGAAACCCGGGAACGAGGTCTGGACATTGGCGACATCCCGAATCTCGATCCCGTCGGCCGCGACGGCACCTAGCGCGGCGAAGGACATGGCGATGCGATGGTCCCCCAGCGAGTCGACGACACCGCCGCGAACCCCGCCGCCGTGGACGGTGATGCCGTCCTCCGCCTCCTCGACCTGCACCCCGACGGCCTCCAGACCTCGCGCCATTGCGGCGATGCGGTCGGATTCCTTGACCCGCAGCTCCGCCGCGCCGGTGATCCGTGTGGTGCCCTTGGCCACCGCCGCCGCCACCAGCAGCGCGGGAAACTCGTCAATGGCCAGGGGCACCAGCGCCGGCGGCACATCCACCCCCTGCAACGGACCAGCCACGATATGGAGATCAGCGATCGGCTCGGCGCCCGCGGCACGGACATTGAGCAGAGACAGCTGCGCGCCCATCATCTCGAGAATCTTCAGCACACCCGCCCGCGATGGATTCACCCCCACCCCGGGCAGCAAGACATCGGAACCCTGCGCGATCAGGGCCGCCACAATGGGAAAGGCCGCAGAGGACAGGTCTGCCGGCACGTCGATGGCGGTAGCTGTCAACCGCTGGCCGCCGGCCACCTGGCAGCGCAGACCGGACACCGGCACCTCCACTCCAAAGCTCGCCAGCATGCGTTCGGTATGGTCCCGGCTAATGCCCGGTTCGTTGACGACAGTCACACCCTCCGCGTAGAGACCGGCCAGTAACAGCGCGCTCTTGACCTGCGCCGAGGCCACAGTCAAATCAAAGCTGGCGCCGTGTAACCCGAGACCACCGTGAACCGTCAGCGGAGCCGTGCCGGCTCCCGTCGACTCAATGCGCGCGCCCATGCGGCCCAGCGGTTCGGTGATTCGGCGCATCGGACGACGCGACAGCGACGCATCGCCGGTCAGTGTGGCGTCAAAGGCCTGCCCCGCCAGCAGTCCGGACATCAGCCGCATCGACGTGCCGCTGTTGCCCAGGTCCAGCGGTGCAGCGGGCGCGCGCAGGCCATGCAAACCCACGCCATGAATCCGCATGCCGGTGGGCGATGTGTCCTCGCAGACGACACCCATGGCCTCGAAGGCTTTTCGCGTTGCGAGACAATCCTCGCCCTGCAGGAACCCCTCGACCTCCGTCACCCCATCGGCGAGCGCCCCCAGCATCACCGACCGGTGCGAGATCGACTTGTCGCCGGGCACGCGCAGCTCGCCGCGCAGCGGACCGGACGGCTGAACCCGAAAGGACACACTCGAGCCGCTCATGACGCGCCCCGGTCGCCCGTGAGCGCGACATAAGCGTCCCGGGCCTGCTTGGCGCAGCGAAACCGGGACTCGATCTGCGCTGCGTCGCCGTCATCAATCGCCTGTTTGAGCGTCTGCAGGCCGCCGATTAGCGCCGCGAGGTTGTCGCTGACGGCCTGCTGATTCGCCAGCGCGATGTCCCGCCACATCTCCGGCGAGCTGGATGCAATGCGGGTGAAGTCGCGAAAACCGCCGGCGGCGTACATGAAGATCTCGTCGTGATCCGGTCGTGTCGCCAGCATTTCAACCAGGGCAAACGCGAGCATGTGTGGCAGGTGACTGGTCGCGGCGAGCACATCGTCGTGATGATCCGCCGCCATGCGAATGGTCCGGGCGCCGCAGGCCCGCCACAGCTGTTCGACCTCACGCAGGGCGGATTCGGCGCTCTGCGCCGTCGGGGTCAGAATCGCCAGCCGCTCGCGATACAACTCCGGAAATGCCGCCGCAACGCCAGTGCGTTCAGTGCCGGCGATCGGATGGGCGGGAACAAAACCCGACGGCAGCGCACCGAAGGCGCGCCGCGCCGCGGCAATCACCGACTGCTTGGTCGATCCGACATCGGTGATCACGGCGTCGTCCCGACAAACCCGCGCAATGGCGGCCAGCACCGATTCCATCGCCAACACCGGCACGCAAAGCAGATGCAGGTCAGCATTGGCGGCAATCTTGTCGGCCTCGGTCGAAAACTCGTCGATCACGCCTAGTGCCACCGCACGAGTCAACTCGGACTCGCGACGGCCAAAACCCAGGATCGTGCCTTCATAGCCGGCGGCACGCAGCGCCAGCGCGACGGACCCGCCAATCAGGCCGACCCCGTAGATCGCAATCCGTTGGGACTGAATCATCGCGCCCTCACCCGGCGCTCAGCACCCGGCCCAGAGCATCGAGAAAGCGCTCGTTCTCGTGCACCGTGCCGATCGTTGTGCGCAGGTGGTTCGGCATGCCATACCCCGCCAACGGACGGACGATCACGCCTTCGCGAAGCATCGCCTCGTAAACAGGCGCGGCATCGCGGGCCAGGTCAAAGGTCAGAAAATTGGTATGCGTTGGCAGGTAACCCACACCCAGGGCGTCCAGCCCCTGGCGAACCCGCGCCAACCCGGTGAGGTTGGTGGCCACCGACTCATCTACAAATTCGCCATCTGCCAGGGCCGCCCGTGCCGCGACATGGGCCACGGCATTGTTATTGAACGGTTGACGCACGCGATTGAGGATATCGGCGAGCCCGGCGTGGGACAGGCCGTAACCAATGCGCATCGCCGCGATCCCATAGATCTTGGAAAAGGTGCGCGTCACCACCAGGTTCGGATACTCATCCAGCAGGCGTCGCGCATCAATCCGCCAGTCCTCCGGCTGGTAGTGGTGATAGGCCTCGTCGAGCACCACCACGACATCGTCCGGCACGTCGCGCAGGAAGGCCTCGAAGCCGTCCGGCTCCAGCCAGGTGCCGGTGGGGTTGTTGGGATTCGCCACAAAAACCAAGCGCACCTTGTCGTCAATCAGCGCGCGCATCGCCTCCAGATCATGGCCGTACGGCATGTCGGAGTCTGCATCCAGCGCCTGGGCGACCCTCGCCTCCCCGCTGGCCGCTGCCGTGGCGATCGGGTAGACGGCGAAGGCATAATCCGAAAATACCGACGCCCGCCCCGGCCCCAGCAACGCCTGGGCGAGCAGCACGAGAATATCGTTGGAGCCATTGCCCAGCGTGATCCGCTCCGCTTCAATGCCGTGGTGCGCAGCCAGATCAGCCTTGAGTTCGTGCCCGGCCGCATCCGGGTAGCGCGCAAAGAAATCGCCACTCAATGACGCTTGCACCGCGGCCGTCACGGCCGGGCTGCAACCCAACGGGTTTTCGTTGCTCGCCAGCTTGATCGAGCCGGTGATACCCAGTTCGCGCTCCAGCACCTCGACCGGCTTGCCCGGGGTGTAGGGCTTGAGTGCGACCGGTCCCGGCATCGCCAGTTGCTTGAAATCAATCATGATCGTCTGCGTAGTTTTCGGCGAAATCAGGTCAGCGGAGCCCGCGGATACGAGCCGAGAATCTTGAACAGGTCGGAGCGCGAATCCACCGCCTTTAGCACCTCGGTCAATGGAGGCTCATCGGCATGCCCGGCCACATCAATGTAGAAATTGTAGTTCCAGTTACCGCGGCGCGACGGGCGCGACTCGATCCGGGTCATATTGACCCCGGCGTCGGAGAAGGGCTTGAGCAATTCGAACAGGGCCCCCGGCCGCTGGTCTCCGCCGCGCGCCGAGCAGACGAACGACGTCATGTCGTCACCGGTCGGCGCAGTCTGCTGGCGACCGATCACCAGAAAACGCGTGGTGTTGTCCGACTCGTCCTCGATGTTCGCGGCGGCTATCCGCAGGTCGTAGAGCTCGGCGGCCGGTCGGCCAGCGATGGCTGCCCAGCCCTGCCCCGGGTTCTCCGAGACCAGCCGGGCCGCCTTGCCATTGCTTGAGGCGGTCTCGAGTTCCGCCGCTGGCAAGCGAGTCTGCAACCACGTCCGGCACTGCGCCAGAGACTGCGGGTGCGCGATCACCTTGGTGATGCCGTCCGGCAGATCCCGATCGCTGAGCAGGTGGTGGTGGATCGGCAACGTCACCTCGCCACAGATTCGCAGCGGGCTGGACACGAACAAATCCAGGGTGTGGCTCACCACGCCCTCTGAGGAGTTCTCGATTGGCACAACGCCGTAATGCGAATTGCCGGCCTCGACATCCCGAAAGATCTCGTCGATCGCGACCATCGGCCGCGAGCGCACGGCATGCCCGAAATGCTTGTGCACCGCACCTTGGGTGTAGGTGCCTTCCGGGCCGAGATAAGCCACCGTCAGCGGCGATTCCAGGGACAGACAGGCCGACATGATTTCGCGCATCAAGCGCGCGACGGTCTCATCGGTGAGCGGCCCTTCGTTACGAGCCATGACATGGCGCAGCACTTCGGCCTCGCGTGACGGGCGATACATGTCGCCGACATCACCCGCCTGCTGCTTGATAATCGCGATTTCCTGCGCCAGGCGTGCGCGGTCCGAAATCATCTTCTGGATGGATTGATCCAGATCGTCAATCGCCAATCGCGCCGCCGACAACCGGCCTTTGGAGTCTGTCATGACCGATACCGTGACTTAGTGCTCGATGGCACGCACAGACAGCACGCCGTTGATTCCGCTCAACTCATCGAGCAGATCCACCGGCAAATCCCCGTCCACGTCAACGAGGGTGTAAGCAAGATCGCCACGCGACTTGTTCAACAGGTCGGCGATGTTCAGATCGCGCTTGGCCAGCGCCGTCGATATCTGCCCCACCATGTTCGGCACATTGCGATTGACCACCGCCAGCCGGGCCGCACCATCGGTGAGCGGCAGGATCGCTTCAGGAAAGTTCACCGAGTTCCGGACGTTGCCGGTTTCTAGATAGTCACGCAGCTGATCAGCGACCATCACCGCGCAGTTGTCCTCGGCTTCCTGCGTGGACGCTCCGAGATGCGGCAGCGCGATCACACCCCGATGGCCCTTGCCAGCGGGGGTCGGAAAATCGCAGACGTAGCGATGTAGCTTGCCTTGCTCCAACGCCTCCAACACCGGCGCTTCCTCGACGATGGGAGCGCGCGAGAAGTTCAGCAGGGTCGCACCGTCACGCATCAGCTTGATGCGATCGGCATTGATCAGTCCCCGCGTGGCGTCGATCAACGGCACATGCAGCGACACGAAATCGGATTTGGCGAGCAACTCCTCGACGGTCAAGGCCTGATCGACATTGGCGTCCAATTGCCAGGCGTTACCAACCGTGATCGCCGGATCGTAGCCGATCACCTTCATGCCGAGGTCCTTGGCCACGTTGGCCACCCGCACGCCGATCGCGCCCAGACCCACCACCCCCAACGTCCGGCCGGGCAACTCGAAACCCTTGAACTGTTTCTTGCCCGCCTCGACGCGCTCGTTCATCGACGCCGGATCGCCGTCCAGGCTGTTGACGAAATCCCAGGCGGCAATGATGTTGCGGGACGCCAGGAGCATGCCGGTCAGCACCAACTCCTTGACGGCGTTGGCGTTGGCGCCGGGCGCGTTGAACACCACCACGCCTTTGGCGCTCATGGCCGGCACGGGGATGTTGTTCGTACCGGCACCCGCCCGGCCCACTGCGCGCAGCGAATCGGGAATCGGCCGCTCGTGCAGATTGGCCGACCGCAGAATCAAACCATCGGGATCATCCAGGCTGGACGCCACGTCGTACCGGTCCAGCGGAAACCGGCCCAGGCCCTTGGCAGAAATATTGTTTAACGTCTGAATCTTGTATTTTTTCAAGAGGCTAGCCGTTGTTCTTCGCAAAGTCGTCCATGTACTTGATCAGCGCATCCACACCAGCTTCAGGCATCGCGTTGTAAAGGCTGGCGCGCATGCCGCCGACACTGCGATGGCCCTTGAGCGTCGTCAGACCCGCAGCGGCGGCGCCCTCCAGAAAGCTTGCGTCGAGATTGGCGTCCGCCAGGGTGAAGGGCACATTCATCCAGGAGCGGTGCTCCGGTTTGACCGGGTTCTGGTAGAAGCCAGACGCGTCGACGTACCCGTAAAGCTTGCCGGCCTTGGCGGCGTTGCGGGCTGCCATGGCATCCAGGCCGCCCTGCTGCTTGATCCATTGCAGCACCAGACCGCAGACGTACCAGGTGAAGCAGGGAGGCGTATTCAGCATCGACTCGCCATCGGCCACCTTGGCGTAGTCGAGCACCGTCGGCGTTTGCGGTAACACGTCGCCGATCAGGTCGTCCCGCACGATCACGATCGTCACCCCCGCCGGGCCTAGGTTCTTCTGAGCACCCGCGTAGATCAGACCGAAACGGGACACATCGATCGGACGCGACAGGAAGGTCGACGAAAAGTCCGCGACCAGCGGCACGTCCCCAACATCGGGCACATCGGGAAATTCGACGCCCTCGATGGTTTCATTGGGCGTGTAGTGAACGTAAGCGGCATCCGGGCTCAGCGACCACTCGGCGCGATCCGGCACCTGGGTGAACCGATCATCGGCCGGACGGGCAACGGTGTTGGCCGTGCAGAACTTTCCGGCCTCCTTAATCGCCTTTTTGCCCCAGCTGCCGGTTACCAGGTAGTCAGCGGCGTCGCGGCCGCGCAGCAGGTTCATGGGGATCGCCGAGAACTGCCCCGTTGCCCCGCCCTGCATCCACAGAATCTTGTAGTTGTCCGGAACGTTGAGCAGCGCCTTCAGCGTCTCGGTTGCCTGTTCGGCGATGGAGACAAATGCCTTGCCGCGATGGCTCATTTCCATCACGGACATGCCCGTTCCCTGCCAATCCAGGAGCTCCTCCTGAACCTGTTGGAGAACGTCAACCGGCAGCGTGGCCGGTCCGGCTGAGAAATTGAAGACGCGCGTCATGATGCTCCCGGAGCGGTATCCATCCGAAGTTGGGGCGCGGGAGAGTACACCGAACGGGCGGAACTGTCGCCCTGTTCGCCAGCGACAGGAAGCGCCGTCCGCCGCAGCCTGATACGGCTGCGACGGACAGGCCGATCAAGCCTCGGCGTCGTCGATCTCGCCCTCATCGTCGCCTTCGGCTTCGGTCGCCACGCGGTCGACACCGACCAGACGATCGCCATCAGCGAGGCGGATAAGCTTCACGCCCTGGGTGTTGCGGCTCAGCCGCGAAATGCCGGCGACCGTCTGGCGATTGAGGTTGCCGGATTCGGTGATCAGCATGATCTCGTCACCCTCGCCCACCTGAATCGCAGCCACCAGTTTTCCGGTCTTGTCGGTTAGCCTCTGCGCGAAGACGCCCTGACCACCGCGACCACGCAGTGGATACTCGTCCACCAGCGTGCGCTTGCCGAAACCGGCCTCGGACATGGTCAGCACGTCGCCGTCCTGACAGATCAGCAGCGAAATCACCGCCTGTCCCTTGCCCAGTTTCATGCCACGCACCCCGGCGGCGGTACGACCCATCGTGCGGACGTTCTCTTCGGGGAAGCGAATGCCCTTGCCGTTGTCGGCCACGAGCAGGATGTCCCGCGTGCCGTCGGTGAGTGCCGCACCGACCAGCGCATCGTCGTCCCGCAGAGCCAGTGCAATGATGCCGTTGGCGCGCGGGCGCGAAAATGCTTCGAGTTCGGTCTTCTTGACCACACCCTGGCAGGTAACAAAGAACACCGACTCGCCGGTCATGAAGTCCTTGATCGGCAGCACGGCGGAGATCCGCTCATCCCCCTCCAGCGGCAGCAGGTTCACGATGGGCTTGCCACGCGAGCCGCGGCTGCCCTGCGGAATCTGATAGACCTTGAGCCAGTAAACCTTGCCGGTGGACGAGAAGCACAGCAGCGTGTCGTGCGTGTGCGTCACCCACAGGGCATCAATGAAATCGTCGGTCTTGAAGCTGGAGGCCAGCTTGCCGCGCCCGCCACGCTTCTGCGCCTGGAACACGTCCAGGGGCTGGCTCTTGACGTAGCCCTCGTGCGACAACGTGACGACCACATCCTGGGGCGTGATCAGATCTTCCAGGTCCAGGCCAATGAAGTCTTCGAGAATCTCCGTCCGGCGGGCATCACCGTAAGTCTCGCGGATGAGGGTCAATTCCTCACGAATGACCTCCAGCAGGCGTGCCGTGCTACCCAGAATGTCCAGATAGCCAGCAATCTGTTCGAGAATCTCGCGGTACTCGCCGACCAGTTTTTCCTGCTCCAGGCCGGTCAGGCGGTGCAGGCGCAGATCCAGGATCGCCTGGGCCTGGGATTCCGACAGCATGTAGCCGTTGTCGGTCAGGCCCATGTCTTCGGCCAGCTCTAGCGGACGCGACGCCGCAGCGCCGGCGCGGCCGAGCATGTCGCGCACCTGCCCCGGCGCCCAGGGACGGGCAACCAGCGCCGCGCGAGCCTCGGCTGGGGAGGCAGCGGCCTTGATCAGCTCGATGACCTCGTCAATGTTGGCCAACGCGACGGTGAGCCCTTCCAGCGCATGCGCTCGGTCGCGCGCCTTGCGCAGCAGATACATCGTGCGACGGGTGACGACCTCGCGGCGATGACGCACGAAGGCTTCCAGCACCTGCTTGAGGTTCAGCGTCTTCGGCTGGCCACCGTCCAACGCGACCATATTGATGCCGAACACGGTCTGCAGCTGGGTCTGGCGGTAAAGGTTATTAAGAACCACCTCGCCGGCCTCGCCGCGCCGCAGTTCGATCACCATGCGCATGCCGTCCTTGTCGGACTCGTCACGCAGTTCGGTGATGCCCTCGATCTTCTTTTCCTTGACCAGCTCGGCGATCTTCTCGAGCAGACGCGCCTTGTTCACCTGATAAGGCAGTTCGGTGACGATGATGGCCTGCCGGGTTCCACTGGGCACGTCTTCGATCGCCGCGCGGGCGCGCATGTACACGCGCCCCCGACCGGTCTCGTAGGCCTCACGCACGCCGGCCGTGCCGTTAATCAGGGCCGCCGTCGGAAAATCCGGAGCCGGCACATGCTCCATCAGGCCGTCAATAGTGATCTCGGGGTCATCGATCAGTGCCACGCAAGCATTGACGATCTCGGTGAGATTGTGCGGCGGAATATTCGTCGCCATGCCGACAGCGATGCCGGCCGAGCCATTGATGAGCAGATTCGGGAGCTTGGTCGGAAGAACGGCCGGCTCGGATTCCGATTCGTCATAGTTCGGGACGAAATCAACCGTGTCCTTGTCGATGTCCGCCAGCAGCTCGTGCGCGATGCGCGCCATGCGCACCTCGGTGTAACGCATCGCAGCCGCTGAGTCGCCATCGACCGACCCGAAGTTGCCCTGGCCGTCCACCAGCATGTAGCGCATCGAAAACGGCTGCGCCAACCGTACAATGGTGTCGTACACGGCGGTGTCGCCATGGGGGTGATACTTACCGATCACATCACCCACAACACGTGCCGACTTCTTGTAGGGTTTGTTGTGGTCGTTACCCAGTTCGCGCATCGCGTGCAGCACGCGTCGGTGGACCGGCTTTAGACCATCCCGGACATCGGGGAGGGCTCGACCTACGATCACACTCATGGCGTAATCGAGGTAGGACTGCTTCATCTCATCTTCGAGATTGATGTGCAGCACTTCTTTCGCGAACTCGCTCATTCGCTCCCTTCGCTAATTTAGAGGAATTTGGTGTCTGCCACGCGTCTTGGCACGCGATTTATCCGAGTAGTATAGCAGCCTGAGCGCCTGCAAGCGCGCTGGCGGGCCGGATTTCGTTTTAAGCCACCCCCATAGCCCAGCAAAACAAAAACGGCCGATGGCGAGATGCCGCCGACCGGGTCAGGCAGGCCGGTGGTTGCCCAGGCCGACAGCCCCGAGCATTGAATTTCACTCCATCTGGCACCATACCTGCGCCAGTCTCTTGTCCGGTGCACGCAATACCCGTATGGAATTTCAGGACTACTACGACACGCTGGGTGTTTCGCGCAAGGCCACCGATGCCGAGATCAAGGCGGCCTATCGCAAGCTCGCGCGCCAATTTCATCCCGACCGAAATACGGACGCTGGTGCCGAAGACCGCTTCAAAGCCGTCTCAGAGGCCTACGAGGTACTGAAAGACCCCGAAAAGCGGCAGCAGTACGACGCGCTCGGGGCCAACTGGCAAAACGGCCAACAGTTTCGGCCGCCGCCCGGCTGGGACGGTGGCGCTGGCGGTGACTTTGGCGGCGCTTCCGGTTTTTCCGACTTCTTTGAAACCCTGTTCGGGCAGGGTTTTCAGGCCGGGGACTTCGGCGGGCAGAATCCGTTTGGCGGACGCCCTAGCCGGCCGTCACCGCAATCGGCGCGCATCACGGTCACACTGGAGGATGTCTTCAACGGAGCCAAGCGCCGCCTCACACTCAATGACAGTGGCGGCCCGCGTCAGGTCGACGTGCAGATTCCCAAGGGCGTACGCCCCGGCCAGAAGATCCGGCTGTCCGGCCAGGGACGCGCTGGCATGGGCGGGCTGCGTGGCGACCTGCTGCTGGAGATCGACGTGCAGTCGCATCCAGTGTTCGAACTCGACGGTCGTGATGTCCGTGTGACGGTGCCGATCACTCCTTGGGAGGCCGGCTTGGGCTCGAAACTGGAGGTCCCCACGCTGGCGGGTACCGTCACGCTCAAGGTGCCGGCCGCGGCGCGCACGGGACAAACCCTTCGGCTGCGTGGCCGTGGCCTGCCCGGCAACCCGCCAGGCGATCAGCTGGTGAGCCTGCAAATCCAGACGCCTCCGGCGAAGACCAAGGAAGAGAAGGCGTTCTACGAAAAGATGGCCGCGGCGTTCTCCTTCAACCCACGCCGCGAACATGGTCAGGCGTAGACTGACGACCTGACCAGCGTCCGGGCCACGGAGAGCGCCATGGACCCTTTGAATACAGCACCGAATGTCCTGTCCATCGTATCGCTGGGGATGGCGTTGGCCTTCGTGCTGTCGGACCGGCGCTCCGTCACTAGCCGCATGCTCGCCGGCGCGCTGGCGAGCATCGCTGCCTCGATCTTCATCAACACCAACTGGATCGCACCCGTACCGCCTGCGGAACTGGGCCGATGGGCCGCACTCGGGGCTGTCACCGATGCCGCAGCGATGATCTTCAGCGCGCAATGGCTGTTGCAGGTTCGCCGCACCATCCCCGCCGGCGATCTGGACACGCGAGTCGGCGACTGGTTGGTGCGTATCGCCCAGCTGCTGTCGTTGCTCTATCTGGCGATCGGCCTCGTGGCCTATCAGTCCCGCGCGGAACACTTCCTCGGCGGCCTGGCCGGAGGCTGGGTCTTTCCATCGCCGGAGTTCCTGTTCTTCGCAGGCCCGCTCATCCTCGCGATGATCGCCATGGCCCTGGTGATACGGCTCATCATGTTCCGCCGCCCGGAGTACTCCGAGTCCATGCGGCTGGCCGGTTTTCTGCTGGGCGCACCGCTGATCGCACTCGGCTTGGTCACCGGCGAAAACATCGCGGCGTACTCAACATCGGTCGGACTCATGCTGCTGCTGGTGGGCGCGGTGCAATATCACGTCCTGGAAGGACAGAAAGGCGCGTTCATGCGGCGCTTTCTCGCCCCGCAGGTTGCGGATCTAGTCCGGCGCGAAGGCCTGAAACGCACGATGGCCAGCGACAGCATGGAGTTGTCGGTGGTGGCTTGCGATGTCCGCGGGTTCACCGGCTACGCGGAATTTGTCGGCTCCGAACGGGTGATCATGGGCCTGCGCAGCTACTACGACCGGGTGGGCGCCATCGCTGCCCGCCACGGCGCCACCATCAAGGACTACGCCGGAGACGGTGTGCTCATGCTGGTCGGCGCGCCGCTGCCCTGCGAGGGGCATGCCGAGATCGCCATGGCGTTGGCGCGTGATCTGCAGCGCGAAGTCGCGCCGATGCTCGAACAATGGTCACTGGACGACCACCAGCTCGGCATGGGCATCGGCGTCGCCACGGGCCAGGCCACGGTGGGCATTGTCGGCGGATCATCGCGCCTCGAATACGCGGCCGTCGGCTCGGTGGTCAACCGCGCCGCCAGGCTCTGCGATGCCGCGCGATCGGGGGAGGTCTTGCTGGATGCCGCCACCCACACGGCGGCCGACCACAATTCGGCCATCACGATCGAATCCGGCCCGCGCCAGCTAAAGGGTATCGACAGGCCTGTGGAGACATTCGCCATCAGCCGCGCCTAAAGTCGACTGGTCTTCTCCGGCGGAATCGGTCAGTCTCCGCGCCCCAATGCAGTACGGAAACCGAGGAACGTGAGCAGCTTTGCGTTATTGCTGGGCGCCTTGGCGCTGGGCTATCTCTTCGCAAATCGGCAATGGATGCCGTCCAGTGCGCCGACCGTGCTCAACGCCTGGGTGATCCGCATCGCACTGCCGGCGCTGGTGCTGGTGCAAATCCCGAAGATTCCATTTCGACCCGAGCTGTTGTTTGCGGCCGCGGGACCGTGGATGGTCGCGCTCGGTGCCTGCCTGATCGTTCCACTCATGGGCCGAATGCTGCGGTGGGATCGCGGTCGAACCGGAGCCGTATTGCTGACTTGCGGCCTGGGCAACACCGCGTTCATGGGCCTGCCGATGGTGCAGGCGCTGTTCGGACACGAGGCGATCGGAACAGCGGTGATCGCCGACCAGCTCGGCTCGTTCATGATGCTGTCCACGCTCGGCGTGCTGATTGCGGCCGTGTTTAGCGGGCAGCAAATCCAGGCGCGCTCCATTGCCTTGCGCGTGGTGCTGTTCCCACCCTTTATCGCCTTGATCGTCGCCTTCCTCGTCGGCGCGATCGGCGGCTGGCCCGTCTGGATCGAGCCGGTCCTGAGCCGCCTGGCCGAAACGCTCACCCCGGTCGCCTTGTTCACGGTGGGCTTTCAGATGCGATTCGGCGATGTCTGGCGGTTACGCACACCCATCGGAGCCGGTCTGACCTGGAAACTGCTGGCCGCGCCGGCACTGGTGCTGGGCGCGGGGGCCGCCCTGGGCATCACCGGCGACCTGCGAGACATCACGGTCACCCAGTCGGCGATGGCGCCGATGATCACCGCGGGCATCATGGCCGCGGACGCCAAGCTGGACCCGCCGCTGGCGACCGCCATGCTCGCCGCCGGCATCGCCTTGTCGTTCCTGACCGTACCGCTCTGGACGCTGTTGCTGTAACCATCGGGCGCTCGAGCGTTGTAGCTGTCATCGGCGCGACATGAAGATGGACCAACATCCCGCCGCTTCGATCCCGCCTGACCATGCCATGACCCGCAAACCTGTCGTCCTTAATCCTGGGCGCCGAGCCTTTCTGGCCGGCACCGCGACCCTCCCCACGCTGTGGCTCGCCGGTTGCGGGGGCACCCAATCCGATCTGCCGACGGCCCCGCCCGTGGGCAATCCCACGCCACCGCCCGCAATGCCGCTCAATGGCCCGCGAGGCCTGCATGTCAGCCTCACCGGTGATGCCGCCTCATCACGTGCGGTGACCTGGTTCACCGACGGCACCGAAGCCGGTCCCAGCCTACTGGAGTTCGATACCGTCACACCCGCCATGTCGGCATCGGACATTCAAACCATGCCGATGGCGGTGCAGGCGGAGGGCAGCGCCGATGCGACGCCAGGTGTCGAGGCATACACACACAGGGCCTCGGTTGAGGTACTCGACCCCTCACTGCCGTTCCGCTATCGCGTGGGCGATGGAGAGAGTTGGTCTGACGTCCGCGTCGTCCAGCCCACTCCGAGTGGCAACTGGCGCTTCACCCTGTTCGGCGACCACGGCATTACCGAACGCGCCGCCCTGGTCAATCGTCAGGTGTTGAACACACCGACCGATCTGCTGCTCATCGCCGGCGACCTGTCCTACGCCAACGGCAATCAGCCAGTCTGGGATCAGTGGTTCGGCAGCGTGGAACCCCTTCTCTCCGAGCGCGTCACGATGACCGCACCGGGCAATCATGAGGAGGAGGACGACGGCGGCAACACGTTCAAGAACCGCTTTACGCATCCGGGCCGCAACACGTTCTACTCGTTCGATTACAACCGGGTGCACTTCATGGTCAGCACGGCAGGTGCATTGATCAACGATGGCACGCTGCCGGAAGAACTGCTGACCATCGAAACCGACCTCGCGCTGGCCGCCGCACGCCGTGCCGCCGGCGAAATCGATTTCATCTGCGTGCTGCAGCACTTCACGATCTGGACGGACCAGGAAGGCCGCGCCCCGGCCAATCCGTCACTGGTGCTGCTCGAAGAAAACATTCTGGTGCGCTATGGCGTCGACGTGGTCCTCTGCGGTCATGACCATGTCTACCAGCGCTCCGTACCCATGGCGTTCGGCATTCCCAATCCACTGGGTTACGTGCAGATGATGGTCGGCACGGGAGGCCAGTCGGTCCGCCTGTTCGAACCGACGATCCAGAGTTGGTCGGCCAAGGAATTCATCGGTACGGGCTATGCCATTTTTGATGTGGAAGGCCGGACGATGCGAGGCCAGTACATCGGCACGGCGCCGACCGGGCTTGGCGATGATGTCCGTCAAAACCCGACGGACGACTTCCAGGTGGTCGACAGCTTCGAGATCCAGGCCAAGGACATGATCGCTTGCCGGGCCTGCGCCCTGCCCCCGCGCAACGCGGAAGCCCTGCTCGCGAACTACGACGCCACCGCCGCGCACACCCGTCAACGCAACGCCCACGCCCTCGCCCACTGCGCTTAAACGCAGCGTCGGTCAGTCAGACAGCGCGGACCGCGTGTCCAGCCACTCGGCCAGCACGGCCCAGACGGCTGACTGGGCCTTGTTGCCCATGACGACACCGGCATGCCCGCCGGGTGCAATGACGAACTCCTTATCCGGCGAACGCACCAGATTCAGGATGGTCTGCGCCGACTTGGGTGTCACGATGGCGTCAGCCTCACCGGCAAAGACCAGCAACGAACACTCGATGCTGTCGAACTGCGACACCCGGTCGCCAACCTCGATGCGGCCTCGGGACAGGTCATTGTCGACCCCCACCTTGACGATGAAGTCCTGCACGATTCCGCCGGGGTAATCCTCCATGTTGTCGAGGAAATGCGACGTCGTCGTGTGGTGAACCAGATACTCGCGATCCGCCAGCTTGGCGAACAGGTCCCAATAGGCCGTCAGGCTCCCAACCGGGTTGGTGAGCTTGAAGGCCAACGAGTTCATCCAGCCCGGAACCTGCAGGTAGGTGGGATCGATGTTGTGAACCCGAAAGCTGGTGTACTTGCGAATCAGATAAGCCGGCAACTCCATTGCCCGCGTCACCCGCGCGGCGATCCCGCCCTGGCGGTAGTCAATGGGGCTGGCGATGGTGATCAGATTGCGGATATGCGGGTCATGCGACAGACCCGCATAGATCAGGCTGAACAAACCGCCCATGCACCAGCCCAGCAAGCTGATCGGCTGCACGCCGGAATGTTCGCGCACGGCCGCAAGCGCCTCGCCGAGCATTTCCTCGGCATAGTGCCGAATGCTGTAGTGCGCATAGCGCTCCCCCGGGGAGCCCCAGTCCACCAGGTACACGCGAAAGCCCCGGGCACGCAGATAACGCACCAGGCTGCGCTGGGGAATGAGATCGAAGATCACCGATGTGGCGGCCAGCGGTGGCACGATCACCAACGGGACCGGATGCTCGGTCGTCTGCACCGGCAAGCTGCTGCCGTCGGTGAGCGGGATGCTGCCCTGATCCAGCGGTGGGTAATACCGCACCGTCATCGGCGCCCGGCGCGCAATCGTTTCGAACGGCGTTTGATTGGACTGGATCAAGGCACCCGGCCGAAACATCCGGTCGAATGCGTTATTGGCCACCGTGGCAGCGAGGCGATTGGCCTGCAGGCCACGGTCGATCACCCGGTTGATCAGGTTCATTCGGTGCGACTGGCGAAGATGGGCGCGAGATTGTAGCCAGCCAGCCGATACCTGGCAGTGACTTCAGATCAACCACCAGGCCAGACCCGCCGCCACAGTAACGGCCAGCAAGCCACTGGCGGCCAGCATCGCCGCCTTCCATAGCCGGCGTTGGAGGGCCGCGTTTCGAGGCTTGGCGTAAAGAGCTTCGAGTTCATGATCCCGCAACACATCCAGATCCCAGTGCGATGTGTGCCGCTCTTTGACCTCATCGCGATGGACGACGGTCTTCGACTTGGCCTGGTCCGATTCGGTCACGCCAGCCGCCCGACTCAGGCCGCCCCGGCGTTTAGCTCACCCCCGAGCCGATCGGCCGCACGCAGCGCGCGTTCCACGCCTTGCGTCAGTCCACCCGGCTCGCTCCAATCACCACCGATTAGCAGCCCGGCGCCAATCGCTCCGGTGTACCGCCGCTCCTGCGCCTCGGCCAACGCATACCGCCAATGCTTGGCGCGCAACTCGTCCAGGCCTGCGGCGCCGGCCGATTCCAATGTCTTGCGCATTTCGTCCGCGACCTCCTCTGGCGAATGACTCTGGCGTGCAACTGACCATCCATCGCCTGCCTGTAGCCTCAACACCTGACGTGAAGCCCCTGCGAACACGGCCCCGCGCTCGATCTGCTCGAACTGCGGCACGAGCCGGGTCACGTCCACCCGCGCGCGTCGATCAATCGAGCCGGTGATCGTCCAGCGTGACGAATAGCTCAGCGACGCCAGCTCAGTCGCGCGATCCGGGAACGCCGGCGCGATCAGTTCCGCCGTCTGAGGTGCCGGACAGGTCACCACCACCTGCGTAGCCCGGCAGATCGATGCATCATCGTCGGCCAGCAGCTCCCAAGCCCCGCTCGGCAGATGCCGCAGCGTTGCAACATGGACCGGGTTGATGATGCTCAATCCACCCGCCTGAACGGCGATAAAGGCTCGGGCTGATTCGAGTAGCGCAGCTTCGGCCCCGCCCGCCACAGGACGCAACCGGCGCAGCCCGTCGCCCGACCACCAGCGATGCGCGCTGGGCAACTCGAAACGTGACACGCCCTGCTCGACGACCGCCTCGCCATCACCGAGCCGGCGCGACGAGAATCGCCCGCCGGGATGCCAGCCCTTGTCGAGCAGCGTCACCTGCCGGCCGCGGGCAGCCATTTGCTGCGCAATCGCAAGGCCGGTAATACCGGCTCCAACAATGGCGAGATCCGTCTCGGCCAGTTTCATTGCATCAGCGCAGCCATGGCGACGCGTTGCCTACGTCGGCACGTTGCCGGCCATGCTTCGTACCGTCATTGACCAACAACTTCAAAACGGAGTCCGGCGTGGGCCTGTAAACGTTGCAAAAAGGCATCACCCAGCAAGGTCGAGGGCGTCCAGAATCCGCCCTTCGCATCCTTGGGAATATCCAGGGCCAGGCAGGCGCCCGCTTCACCCAGCATCTTGCCCGTCGAGCCGTAGCCGGGGTCGCGATCACCGGTGACCTTGGTCATCAGCAACTCGTCGCCCGCGCCGCCCCGGCCGAAGAATCGAACATCGAAAAAGCCGGATGCCTGCTCCGCGGGGCTTGGCCCTTCACCCGGTTTCGGAACCACAAAGCGCTGCAACAACCAGCGCGTGGGCGGGATTATCGATGCCGTCATGAACCCTGCCATGCCGAGTGCGACGGACATCGCGGTAAGCCGCCCCTTGGAACTGATGCCGGTCATCATCGCCTCGTCGTAGACAAAGTCCTGACCGTAGGGAAACCCGGCTATTGCATTCGAGCGGTGCACGACCCGGGTGTTGATGGCGGCCATCACGAATGGCGCCAGCCAGCTACGCGCATCGGGGTCGTATTCGGCAAACGTCACGTTCGGCTGGCGCACCCCCTTCCGGGCGTCTGGTGGGCACAGCAGATGCGGGTTCGCAAGCTGTTTGCGTAGCACAGGGTCCTTCCGGGCCTCTTGCACCACGTTTAAAAGGCTGGCGACGGTCCCGCCAGAAAAACCGCCTTTCGCGGCCTTCACGCGCATCTTGACGCGCGAGCTTGGCGCGCCGAACCGCTTGCGGGCCTCGGTCTGAAAAAAATGCAGGCCCAGATCAGACGGCACAGAATCAAACCCACAACAATGAACGATGCGCGCACCCGATTTTTGGGCCGTGTCCTCGTGAGCATCGATCATTCGACGAATCCACTGCACCTCGCCAGTCAGGTCGCAATAATCGGTGCCGGTTTCTGCACAAATGCGCACCAACTCGGAGCCGAACAGTGCATACGGCCCGACAGTGGAGATCACCACGCGAGTCTGTGCGCACAGTGTGGATAGCGCCGTTTCATCGTCGGCATTGGCCAGAATCAGCGGAATATTCGCTGCACCGGCACCAAGATCGCCCCGCACACGCTCCAGCTTGCTCCGCGAACGGCCAGCCATGGCCCAACTCAGTTCGCCACCGGAGGCTCCATGACGGGTGAACAGGTGGCGACAAAGAATCTGGCCGACAAAGCTGGTAGCTCCGAACACCACCACATCGAACTGTGTACTCATCAGGGAGAACGCCTTCCGTGAATTGGGCGCGCAGTATCCCGCATGCTCCCGGCACACGCACATCGTGGCCGCCCGGCCCCTGCAACGACGACCGGTGCGTCCGCATGCGACCCATGCCGTAACGACGAAAACCTGTCGGGATTTGGAGACAGCGTCTATCTCATTGATTTTATTAATCTATGAATGAATTTCACCACGCTTCCCCTTTCCGCCCTGTGACTCGGATGAGACACCAGATGCCAACTAACTCATTGTTTTAACGTGTTTTTTTATTGGCACGCCCTGTGCGCTGTTATATCCAGCAGCGGAACCGGCTGTTACCCAATTTGAACCATTGAGACACGGTATGAAGGCACAGATCACATTATTGATGAGCGCGCTCATGGCTAGCGGCGCTGCTTTGGCTGCGTCGGGCAATGCAGATGCACAGGGCGAAATAAGTACCGATCGCCGCGCTGCCGATGCGGACATGAACCTTGGCGCTGAAGGCTCCAAGGACAGAGCGTCCAGCGACTACTCCAGCAGCTACAGCTATGAAGGCACCAAAGGCGAGGTCAAGGGATCAATGAGCGGGAAGATGTCGATCAGCATGGACGAGATCGTCGAGTCACCTGACGCCTCCTTCGCAAAACTTGATCGCGACGGCGACGGCATGATCTCCGCGGGCGAATCGACATCCAGCCGCCCGGTCTTGACGCAGTTTGATCGCGTCGACGAAGACGGCGACCGCATGCTGTCATCGAATGAGTTCGACGCCCTGGTGGCCTCGTTCGAAGACGAGATGGCGGAGTAATCCACGCTCGTCGGCGCGCTGATGGCAATCAGCCGCAAACACACGTGCCGAATGACGGTGCTCGGGAGAAGACCCGCGCTGTGATTCGGCACGATGTCACACCAGCACGACACAAGGATGTAACACATGGCGATTGATCTGCCACCGGCGGACGCCGCGCAAATCATCACTTCGACGCCCGCCGCCGATTACGGACAGGCGCTGGCTTTGTCGGACGGTGATCGCTTTTTCCAAATTTATGGCAATAGCCTGCTGTCTCAGGACCAAGTCATTCGGGCTTTGGAAGATGTGACCGGCAGCGAAGGTGCCTTGGAAGCACTGACCAGTGCTTACCGCGACAGGGGCTACTTCCTGGTGCAGGTCAAGGCGCTGGAAACCCGGCGCGGAACCAACTTGTACGTGACGGAAGGTCGGTTTACCGAACTCGATGTCCCTGCCCCGCTGGAACGTTATTTCGATGGGTTCCAGAACAAACCGGACCTCACAGCAAACCGCTTTCGTCGAATGGCGCTGCTCGCTCAAGCGCATGCGCGCCAAGCAGGCTACGAACCCTTCGCGGTCTATCCGGCCGATGAAACCGACCCCACGGCTGTCACCTTCGACGTGAAAGTGGACAAGTCGATTCACAAAAACTACCAGTTGGATCTCGGCTTATCCAATTTCGGCAATCGCTTCGTCGGCGAGTATTTCGCGACGATCGACGCCGCCTACGCCGATGTCGACGGCAACCAGTACCGCGCTTCTGTGGATGGCGCCTTCGAAGGCGAAGGACCGTCAGAAGACGACGGCGACTTGATCAAGGCCGGCCTTGGCTACGACCGAATCGGCACGCTGGGACAGTTCAGCCTGGACGCATCCTATGTCGACTACGACTACGTGATACGTGCTGATCGTGAGTTTGGCCCGGTCTTTCCGGACCTGGAAGTCAACCGACGCAACTATTCGGGCGAAACGCTCGAAGTGGTGGCGCAGGCCTCGCACCTGCTGTTTGCGGGCGAGCGGACGCGGCTCATCGTTGGCGAGTCCATCGCCTATGTTGATGACGAGGTCACCGACGAGACTGCCGGGGCCCTCATTCTCGACGAGCAATACACCCTCGCCGGCCTGCAGGGCACGATCGGCCACGAATTCACGGCCTTTGGACTGCCACATTCGCTGGGCCTGACCATCGAGGGCCAGCACGCGATCTCCGCGGATACCGCCGAGACAGGCGCCGGCCGCGCGGATGCCGACGACGACTTCACCATCTCCACGGTGCAAGGCACCTTCGGCGTCGACTTCACAGAGAACACCTCAATCACCTTGCTGGCCGAACACCAGTGGGCCTTCGACCCCCTGCCGCAGAACGAAGAATGGGTACTCGGCGGACCGACCCGAATCGCCGCGTATCTACCCGGCGCGCTGGAAGGCGACGAAGGGAGCTATGGCCGCGTAGAGCTGGCCCAAGGCAACATTCCGCTCGGCATCGCCAAGCTGGAAGCTGCCGTGTTCTACGAAATCGGCACCGCGGAATTTGAGGAACGGTTCGACACCGAACGGCAGACCATCGCCGATGCAGGTGTGCAGCTAACCACCGCATTGTTGGACGAGCGACTCGCCATCTCGGTGATCTCGGCACACCCAACCCAGCGTGATTCCGTCGATCGCGAAGAGTTGGACCGCATCAGACAGGAAGTCTTTTTCCAGGCGCAGTGGAGCTTCTAGATCCGCCCATCGCGACCGCACGATTCATACGACAAGGAGGCTAACCATGCTCAGACTCGCTATCGGATTTTTCATCGTCGCCATAATCGCCGCCGTCTTTGGCTTCGGTGGCATCGCAGCCGCAGCGACCGACATCGCAAAGATCCTGTTCTTCATCTTTGTGGTCCTGTTCGTCCTGGCGCTGATCGCAGGCGCGGTTCGAGGACGCCCACCGGTTTGACCGACGCACCACATCGATTCGATCACCCAACACTTGAAAGGAGCTCAACATGAACACAGCCATTCGCAACGGTTTGCTGGCCATCTTCGCCGCACTGATGATCGGCGGATTCTCTGCCTGTGACAGCAACGACGGCGCCGCCGAGGAGTTCGGTGAAAAGGTGGATGAAACCACCGAGGAAGCCGGAGAGGAATTCGAGCAGACCAAGGAAGACATCGAGGATTCCGCGGACGATGACGGTAGCCACCACTAAGGCCGCCAGGTCGTCACGACCCCGGACAAAAAAAGGCGGCCCATGGCCGCCTTTTTTCTATCTACTCGATCTGAATCTGGTCGGGGAGGCCGGATTTGAACATGCGACCACCAGCACCCCATGCAGGTGCGCTACCAGGCTGCGCTACACCCCGAGAGAGGCGGGATGATACCGGGATTGAACGGTTGACTCCACCGCCGGCGCCCAAAATCTTTCATGGGTATCAAAGCTGGCGAATGATGGCTTCGAGTTCGATTCGGATTTCTTCCAGAGCCTTGCGCGCCGGTGACTTGGGCGCATCTCCGGCAATGCTTTCCTGCAGCTGCTGACGCGCTCCGCCGATGGTGAAGCCCTTGTCGTAGAGCAGGTGACGTATCTGCCGGACGAGTTCGACATCGCGGCGCTGGTAATAGCGGCGATTGCCCCGACGCTTAACCGGCCGTAGCTGCGTGAACTCCTGCTCCCAATACCGCAGAACATGCGGTTTGACCGCGCAGAGTTCGCTCACTTCACCAATGGAGAAATAACGCTTTGCCGGAATTTCCGGCAGTTCCAGCGTGGGAACCTGGACGCGCTCAGGTGCTGCTGCGGGCACTTTCGTCGACTCGGCTGCGGAGTTTCTGACCAGGGCGGAACGTCACAACGCGGCGCGCGGAGATCGGAATCTCCTCGCCGGTCTTCGGGTTGCGGCCCGGTCGCTCTCGCTTGTCTCGCAGTTCGAAGTTCCCGAATCCCGAAAGCTTGACCGGATCGCCTGCTTCCAGCGAGCGACGGACTTCCTCGAAGAACAATTCGACGAATTCCTTCGCTTCCCGCTTGTTGAGTCCGAGTTCCTCGAACAGCGTTTCCGCAAGGTCTGCCTTGGTCAACGCCACACTTATTCCCTGAAGCTAACCCCCAATTCGGTGCCGAGGGCCGCCCGAATACCAGCAACAGCCTCGTCCACCTCCCGATCGGTTAGCGTGCGCGTTTTATCTTGGAAAATCAAGCTCAAAGCGACGCTTTTGCAGGAATCGGGTAAGCCCGCACCACGATAGACATCAAACACGCCAGTTTTTTGCAGAAGTTCACCGCCGGCATCGCGGGCCACCCGCAGCAAATCACCGACCTGCAACGGTTCCGGGCACACCACGGCGAGGTGCCGGCGCACCGCAGGCTGATCGGTCACGGGCGTGTAGGCAGGCGCTTGGCCGTTGAGCACGGCAGCGAGTTCGATCTCGAAGAGCATGGTGTCCTGACCAACGTCCAGCCGCTTGGCGGCTGCCGGGTGCAGGCGGCCCAGCCAGCCCACTGCGGCTCCATCAACCAGCAATCGTGCCGACTGGCCGGGATGCAGCGCCGGATGCGTTTCGGCCCGGCATTCCAGTTCGCACCGCGTCTGCTGCGCCAGCGCCTCGACATCGGCCTTCACGTCGTAGAAGTCGACCGGGCGCGCGTCGCTGTCCCAATGCTGCGCCCAGCGAGGGCCCGCGACCAACCCCGCCAATACCCGCGGCTGGTTCACATCGTCATTGTCGGCGGGATGAAACTGCAATCCGATCTCATACACGCTGAGCCGATCCTGCCCGCGCGCACGGTTGTGCTTTAGCACGCCCACCAATCCACTCCAGAGGGTCGTGCGCATCACTGACATCTGCTCGGCGATGGGATTGTCGACCGGAACGACTGGTTGCCCGCCCGAGAGCAGCGCGTTGATCTGGGCGTCGACAAAACTGTAAGTGATGACTTCGCTGTAACCACGGGAACACAGCAAATCATGAATGCGATGCCTGCTGACCTGCCCTTCCAGCAACTGACCAAAGCCCAGCTCGACCGAGCGCGGGCCACCGGGGAGGTGGTCGTAACCGACGATGCGGGCAATCTCCTCGACCAGGTCTTCCTCAATGGTCAGATCGTAGCGGTGCGACGGCGGCGTAACTTGCATGCGATCGCCACCGTCTTGCTCCACTACACAGCCCAGCCGCTGCAGAATGCCGCGAACGGTATCCTCTTCGATCGCGCCGCCGAGCAGTGCCGCCAAGCGAGTGAGTCGGAGCGAAACCGCCGGCTGCGCGGGCACGTTGGCCCAGGACGTGACCGGGCCCGCGTCGCCGCCACAGACCTGTAGCACCAGCGCGGTTGCCCGCTCCATTGCCACGGCCTGCAATTGCGGATCGACACCGCGCTCGAATCGATAAAGCGCGTCGGAAACCAGCTTGAAACGCCGGCCGATTCCGGCAACGGCCTCAGGCGTGAAGCACCCGGCCTCCAGAAAAACCGCGGTCGTGGCGTCCGACACCGCCGATTCGGCACCGCCCATGGCGCCGGCAAGCCCCACCGGCCCGGATGCATCCGCGATCACCAAACAGGCTTCGTCTAGATCGATAGCCTGGTCATTCAGCAAGGTCAGCGCCTCCCCATGCCGGGCGCGACGCGCCGTCAGGCCGCCCGAGAGCTTGGCATCGTCATAGGCGTGCATCGGCTGACCCAGCTCGAGCAGCACATAATTGGTGATATCAACCAGCGCGCTCTTGGGTCGCAGCCCGGCCCGGCGGAGGCGTTCGCGCATCCAGGTCGGCGTGGGCCGCGAAGCATCAACGCCCGTGATAAGCCGACCGTAAAGTGAGGGGCAGTCGGACACGTCGTCCGATACCACCTCTCGCTGCCCGGCGTGTGCGGCAACAATCGTCGGTATAGCCACCGGTGACCAATCGGCTTCGTAAAGGACGGCCACATCACGCGCCACACCGCGAATGCTGGTGCAATCGCCCCGGTTGGGCGTCAACTCGATCTCGATAACGTTGTCGTCTGCGCCGATTGCCGCACGGAAGTCGGCCCCCGGCTCGCCAACGTCGAACAACTCCATCAAACCATCGGCGGCGTCGCCCAACCCCAGCTCGCGCGCAGAACAGAGCATGCCCTGCGACTCCACGCCGCGGAGCTTGGCCTTCCTGATCTTGATGCCACCGGGCAGTTCGGCACCGACCGCCGCCAGCGGCACCAGCACGCCCTCACGGACATTGGGCGCACCGCAGACGATCTGGATATGCTGAGCGCCATCGTTGACTTCACACACCCGCAGCTTGTCGGCATCCGGATGCGGGTTCACCGCCTCGACCCGGGCCACCACGACGCCGGTGAACGGCGGGGCCACTGGTGCAACCGAGTCGACCTCCAAACCCGCCAGGGTGAGGCGCTCGGCCAGATCTTCCGGCGTATCGCTGACCGAAACCCATTCGGACAGCCACTGGCTACTGACTTTCATCGATACCGTTCCTACTGAAACTGCGAAAGAAAACGCAGGTCGTTCTCAAAGAACAAACGCAGGTCATCCACGCCGTACCGCAGCATGGCCATGCGCTCCATGCCCATGCCAAAGGCATAACCGGTGTAGATCTCCGGGTCGATACCCGCGGCGCGCAACACGTTCGGATGCACCATCCCGCAGCCCAGGATCTCCATCCAGCCCGCGCGGCCGTTCAGATCCTCGTAGTGGATATCGACTTCGCAGGACGGCTCCGTGAACGGAAAATACGACGGTCGAAAACGGGTCTTCACTTCGCGCTCGAAAAAGGCACTGAGAAACGCTTTGAGGTCCGCTCGCAGATCCGCAAAGCTCACCCCTCGTGCCACGTATAGCCCTTCAAGCTGGTGAAACATCGGGCTGTGGGTGCGGTCGGAGTCGCAACGATAGACGCGGCCGGGCGCGATGATGCGCAGGGGCGGCTCTCGTTGCTCCATCATGCGAATCTGCACCGACGACGTATGCGTGCGCAGCACCCGGCTACCCTCGCCCACGTAGAACGTATCGTGCATTGCGCGCGCCGGATGGTTCGGCGGGAAATTCAACGCCTCGAAGTTATGGTAGTCGTCCTCGACCTCCGGCCCCTCGACGGTCTCGAAGCCAATGGTGCCGAACAACGCGCTGATGCGATCAATCACGCGGCGAATCGGATGAGCCCCACCGTACTCAAGCCCACGCCCCGGCAAGGTGACGTCGATCGCCTCGCCCTGCAGGCGTGCATCGATGGCCTCTCGCTCCAGGGTTTCACGGCGACTATTGATCTGCTCGATCAACGCCTGCTTGGTCTCATTGACCTGCGCGCCGAAGCTCCGGCGCGTGTCAGGGTCCATGCCACCCAGTGTTTTCAACAACGCGGTGATCCGGCCCTTTTTGCCCAGCATCTCGACACGCACCGCATCCAATGCGGTGGCGTCCGACGCCGAGGCGATCCGCGCAGCCGCATCCTCGTGCAATGCATTCAGATCTTCTGACATCCCGTTGATCCGATTAATTATTTATCAGTTGTACAACATCCGAGACAGCCGTTCGGATGGCCATCACGGGCAACAAAAAAGGGGAAGGCCAATAAGCCTTCCCCTTTCTGATTCAACTGTCACATTGTCATCGTCCGGCATGCCGGACAAACAATGCGGGTCAGAGGCTGGCCTTGGCTTGCTCGGCGAGCTGACCAAAAGCCACTGAATCGTGTACGGCAATATCTGCCAACACCTTGCGATCCAGTTCCACGCCAGCTTCCTTCAATCCGTGAACGAAGCGGCTGTATGACAATCCGTTGATCTTGGCGGCTGCGCCGATCCGCTGGATCCACAGGGCGCGGAACTCGCGCTTGCGGACCTTGCGATCGCGATAGGCGTACTGACCGGCCTTGGTGACCGCCTGATTGGCAACACGGAAGCTACGACTGCGAGCGCCGTAATAACCCTTGGCGGCCTTCAGAACCTTCTTGTGTCGTGCCTTGGCGGTAACGCCGCGCTTGACTCGTGGCATGACGATTTCCTCTTGATCATCGACCCGTCAGGCGGGTCGAAACAAACATTAAACGTAGGGCAGCATCCGCTCTACGGCTTTGGTGTCGCAGCTAGCGACCTGCGTCACCTTGCGCAGCTGGCGGCAGCGCTTGGCGTTTTTCTTGGTCAGGATGTGGCGGTGATGGGACTGCATCCGCTTGAAACCACCACTTCCGGTGCGCTTGAAACGCTTCGCGGCGCCCCGGTTGGTCTTCATCTTCGGCATGACAACTCTCTGTCGATTCTTAGTTCTTACGCGGCGCCATCACCATGATCAGCTGCCGTCCTTCCATTTTCGGTCGCTGTTCGACGCTGGCCAATTCGTCCAGCTCTTCGCGAACGCGATCGAGCAGGCGCATTCCGATTTCCTGGTGCGCCATTTCGCGCCCCCGGAACCGCAAGGTCACCTTAATCTTGTCACCGTCTTCCAGAAACCGACGCAGGTTCCGGAGTTTCGTCTGGTAATCGCCTTCGTCAGTGCCAGGCCGGAACTTAACTTCCTTGACCTGAATCTGCTTCTGCTTTTTCCGGGAACTCTGCTGCGACTTCTGCTTCTCGAAGATGTGCTTGCCGTAATCCATGATCCGGCACACAGGCGGCTCAGCCTGCGGTGCAACCTCTACTAGATCGAGTCCGGCTTCCGTGGCCTTCGCTAGCGCCTCTTCAATACCGACGATTCCGACCTGCTCACCTTCTGCATCGACCAGCCGAACCTTCGGCACCGTAATTTGGTCGTTGCGCCTGTCCTGTCTTTCCCGGGCGATACCTTCGTCCTCCAATCAAAACCAGTGTTCAGTACCTCTATCCGGCACCGATGGGACCGGAAAACGGCAAGCCCTCGCCGTCGTCACCCGACGCATGAGGGCCGCGGATTGTATGCGACCGCCGCCAGGTCCTCAACATCAGTTCGCGAATTTTGTTGGCGCACGCCGGAGCCTGAGCCCTTCGCGGGACCACCATGCCTATAAATTACTTTATGCAAGTTTCTTATCTATCTGTTTTTAATCGATATTGCCGATAACAACACTTCGTCAAAGGCATCTGCACCGTTGCGGTTTCTCTTCGCCGCATCGAGGCTTTCGGCGCTGTCGACTCAGGGGCGATGCGCGTTTACGCGCTCCGACCGACAACATATGCGCCGGGTCAGCGGGCGAAAAGAGCACGGCCAACGTCTCTGAAGCCTTTGAATTCCAGCGCGTTCCCGCTTGGATCTCGCAGAAACACGGTCGCCTGCTCGCCCGGTTGGCCGACGAAGCGCCGCCGCGGCGCCAACTCAAAAACCACCGCTCGCGCGGCCAGGCGATCCACCAGACGCTGCCAGTCATCCAGCGGCAAAACCACACCAAAATGAGGCACTGGCACGTGATCACCATCCACTGGCTTCGCCGAACGACTCCCGCCCTCGCCCGCACCATGAGCGAGGTGGACCACGAGTTGATGACCGAAAAAGTCGAAGTCAACCCAGGTCGCGGCGCTACGCCCTTCCGTGCAACCCAGGGTCTCACCGTAGAAATGTCGCGCGCTGGCCAGTTCGGCCACCGGGATGGCCAGATGAAAAGGACTGAGTTCGCTCATCGCTCGGCAGCATAGGCAAACACCGCGCTCACCAACAGCCCGGGCTTGCAACCCGGCGCTGACCCAAGACATCCTTTTCGCGCATCGCGGATGGGGAGGCCTCGTACGCTGACCGATTCCGGCTGCCCACAAGACGCTCAGCGGATCTTGATTCGATCAGCTGGCGTCATCATTTACGGGTGTCGTTCTGAGACCCGACACACTTGACTCAAGGCGCCATGTCGAAACACAGCGTGCTCGCGGCACTGCGGGATGCCGTCGAATCCCGAATTCTTGGGCAAACCCATCTTGTGGAGCGGCTGCTCATCGCGCTGCTCGCTGATGGCCACCTGCTCGTCGAGGGCGCGCCAGGACTGGCGAAGACCACGGCGATCAAAACCCTGTCGGATCATCTCGACGCGGACTTCCATCGTCTGCAGTTCACACCGGACCTGCTGCCGTCCGACCTGGTGGGCACCGAGATCTACCGGCCGGAAGCTGGTGCATTCGAGTTCCGGCAGGGACCGATGTTCCACAACCTGCTGCTGGCCGACGAGATCAACCGGGCTCCGGCGAAGGTGCAATCTGCGCTGCTGGAAGCCATGGCGGAACGCCAGGTGACCGTGGGTCAGACCACCTACCGGTTGCCCGACCTCTTTCTCGTGATGGCGACGCAGAATCCGATCGAGCAGGAAGGCACCTACCGATTACCCGAGGCGCAGCTCGACCGGTTCCTGATGTACGTCAAAGTGGGGTACCCGGATGCGGCAACCGAGCGCGCCATCCTGCGCCTGACCCGGAACGACGAACGCAGCATTGCTCCACCGGCTACGGGGCTAAAAGTCACGCAGGCCGATGTGATGGCAATGCGCGCGGCCTGCTTGGAATTGCATTTGGATGAGGCGGTCGAGGAATACATCGTCCAGCTAGTCCAGGCAACGCGCACGCCAGCCGCCTACGGCGATGATCTGGCGCGGTGGATCGAATTTGGCGTAAGCCCACGCGGCACACTGGGCCTGGAACGCTGCGCCCGCGCCCATGCCTGGCTGCGCGAGCGCGATTACGTCTCGCCGGATGACGTACAGGCCATCGCTGCCGATGTGCTGCGCCACCGCGTGCTGCTCAGCTTTGAGGCCGAGGCCGACGGCGTTGACAGCGATGCGGTCGTCCAACACCTGCTGGAACGCGTGCCCGTCGCCTGATGCCCGCTGCCGACCCGACCCGGATCGATCTGGACGCATTGATCGCGTTGCGCCAGCAGGCGCATGTGCTGGATCTCAGCTCCCGCCCCCGGGTCATGACCGACCTGGCCGGCGCACATGCCTCGGGTTTCCGCGGGCGCGGCATGGAGTTCGACGACTATCGCGTCTATCAGCCTGGTGATGATTTGCGCGCCATGGATTGGCGCGTCACCGCTCGGACGGGCACGCCTCACATTCGCCTCTACCATGAAGAGCGCGAACGGCCGGTCATTCTCTGTGTCGATTTACGGCCCGCCATGTGGTTTGCCACGCGAGGGCGGTTCAAGGCGGTTTGTGCCGCCGAAGCCGCCGCGCTATGCGCCTGGGCAGCCCTGGAGAACCGCGATCGCGTTGGCGGCCTGAGTTTTGACGACAGCCGCCATGTCGAGATCCGCCCGGGTGGCCGGCGACAACTGCTGCACTGGCTGCACGCCCTGAGCGAACACGGCGACCGAACAGCCTCGCCCCGTTCCGACGCCCTCGCCCAACTTCTGCGCCGGCTGCTGCGTACGGCACGCCCCGGCGCACTGGTTGGACTCTTCAGTGATTTCCGCCAGCTCGGCGCGATGGAATCGGCGCTATTGCGCAAGCTGGGCCAGCGAGTGGAGCTGATACTCGGCTTTGCGGTCGACCCGATCGAGCGCGAGCTTCCACCCGCCGGTCGCTACCCATTAATAGATGATTCCGGGCAGATCCAGTGGATCGACACCAGTCAGCGCGCGCACCGAGACCGCTGGGTCGAACACTATCGGCTCCGGCGCGGCGCGGCGGAGTCCGCCGCACGCGCCAGCCGGGCCCATTGGGTGGAACTGGGCACCGAACGTGATCCGGTCGAATCGCTCACCGCGGCCCTGGGTCGGCGGCGCCAGATCGCATGAACCCTGCAGGCAATGATCCGCTTGCGCAGCTGCGTGACGTGCACCTGCCGCCTGACCCCGGCTGGTGGCCGCCCGCGATCGGCTGGTGGTTGGCAGCGCTGGCCTGCCTGATGGTGATTGCTGGCGCAGTACTGCTCATCCGTTGGCTTCGGCGCCCGACACTGTTTCGCGACGCTCGGCGCGAGCTGGACCGGATCGCCAGCCAGGTGGACGACGCCGGGTTCGAGCCGGCGCTGGCCGCCTGGTTCCGGCGATGCATGGTCGTCCGCGACGGCCCGCAAACGGCCGGACTGACCGGCGCCGCCTGGCTCAACCAGTTGGAACGATCAGCCCCGGACACGCCGATCCAGCCCGTGTGGGAACAGCTGTTCGTGCAACGTTACCAGCCGGCGCATGGGCCGCTGACGGACCGCGAGACCCTGCTGGCGACCTGCCACCAATGGTGTCGGGAGGCCCTGCGATGATCGAGCTGCTGTGGCCCTGGATGCTGTTCGCATTGCTCCTTCCCTGGCTGGCGTATCGCCGCGCGCCAGCGGTGCGCGCCGGCCGCGCGGTGCGGCTGCCGATTTATGTCGAGTTGCAAGCCGCCGCTGCGGCCTCGCGGTCTCAGCGGTTCATGCCGGGATGGCGGGCTGCTGCCTGCATCGCGGCCTGGGTCTTGTTAGTGGTCGCCGCCAGCAGACCGGTGTGGCTGGGCGACCCGATCCGGCTCCCCGCCAGCGGTCGCGACCTGATGCTGGCCGTCGATGTCTCCGGATCCATGGAGGAATCCGACATGGTGGTCGAGGGGCGCCGGGTCAACCGGCTCCAGGCGGTGCAGTCCGTCGCTGCCGACTTCATCGAACGGCGGGTCGGAGATCGCGTGGGACTGATTCTGTTCGGTGATCGCGCCTACGTCTATTCGCCGCTGAGCCTGGATCGCGACACAGTGGCGACACTGCTCGCCGACGCCCTGGTCGGGTTGGCTGGACAGAAGACCGCCATCGGCGATGCCATCGGGCTCGCGGCCAAGCGTCTGCAAGACAGCCCTTCAGATCATCGCGTGCTGGTGCTGTTAACCGACGGCGTCAATACCGCCGGCGAGTTGAACCCGGACAAGGCAGCGGAGTTGGCGAGCACGCTCGGCATTCGCATTCACACCATCGGATTCGGCAGCGGGGCGCAAGCCTTCGGCGGCTTTTTCCAGATTCAGCAATCGCAAATCGATGAGCCGCAGCTCCAGCGCATTGCGCAGCAAACCGGTGGCCGCTACTTCCGGGCTCGCAACACCGAGGAGCTGGAGGCGATCTATCAACTGCTGGATGACATCGAACCGGTCGAGGTCGATGCCCTCAGCCTGCGCCCGCAGGACGAGCTGTTTATCTGGCCGCTGGCACTCGCCGGGCTATTCGCCGGGCTGGTCGCCCTGCCCCCGCCGCGCCGGACGCGAACGGAGGCCGCCTCATGACCTGGCTGGACAGTTTCCACTTCATCCGTCCGCTGTGGCTGCTGGCGCTGCTGCCATGGCTGGCATTGGTGGTTCGTGCCGGACGCAACGGCGGCGATGACACTCGCTGGACGCGTGTGATCGACCCGGCCTTGCTCCGAGCCCTCACGCCATCCGGCAGTGATGTTCGTCCCGCCCCGCTGGATCGTCTGACGGTCTGGGCTGCGCTGCTGGGCGGCCTGATCGGCGTTATCGCCCTGGCCGGCCCGTCGTGGCGCTACCAGCCGACCCCGGTATTTCAGACCAGTCAATCGCGAGTAATCGTGATGGATTTGTCGGAATCCATGAACGCACAGGACCTTGCACCCGATCGACTGACCCGGGCGCGGTTTGCCGCGCTGGACCTCATTGACGCTCTACCCGACGGGCGCATCGGCGTCGTCGCCTTCGCCGGCACAGCCCATTCGGTTGTCCCGCTGACCGCTGACCATCGCACCGCACGCCATCTGGTCAGCACTTTGTCGCCCGACCTCATGCCGGTGCCCGGCAGCAACGTGGCGGCCGGACTTCGACAAGCGGAATCGCTGTTAACCCAGGGCGATGCCTGGAACGGAGACATCGTGCTGCTGACCGACTCCGAACCCGATGCGGCTGCGCGAACGATTGCTCAACAGCTGTCGGGCCAGGGATTCCGACTCGCGGTGGTTGGCTTTGGGACCGCCGACGGCGCACCGATACCCAGTGCCCGGGGCGGCTGGATACACGGGCGCGATGGCCGCATGAGCCTCGCCAAACTGGACGAAGACGGATTGCGCCGCCTTGCCGCAAATGGCGGAGGACGTTATCTGCGCATGCCGGCCCAGGCCATCACGCCGCAGCAACTGGGCCTTTCGGAGGTCTCGCGCCAGACTGCCGACGGTGGCGAGGATCACCGGGAGACGCAGCAATGGGAAGATGCCGGTCCCTGGCTTCTGTTTCCGCTGGTTCCGCTGATGCTGCTGGCATTCCGACGGGGGGCGCCCTGGCTGACCATCGTTGTCCTGCTGGCCGCCCCGCTCCCGCGCGCCGAGGCCTTCGATATTCACACGCTGTGGAAGAATGCGGATCAACGCGGACACGATCTGCTGCAATCCGGTGAACCCGCACAGGCCGAAGAGACGTTCAGCGATCCACGCTGGCGCGGTATCGCTGCCTATCGCGCGGGTGACTACGAAGCCGCGATCGCAGCGTTTACTGACCCGAAAACCGCAGACGACGCATACAACCTGGGCAATGCCCTGGCCCGCGCCGGTGATCTGGACGGGGCCTCTGACGCCTACGCCAAAGCGCTGGAGCTGGATCCGCGACATGACGACGCCGCGTTCAATCAATCTCTAATCGACCAGTTGAAGCGGCAGCAGGACCAGCAAGCCGATCAGGGCGGTGAACAGGAAGACGGGGACGACCGCGGCGAGCAAGACGACCAAAACCCAAAGAACAACTCGGAGGACGGCAGTCAGGCGTCCGATTCATCGCAGTCGGCGAACGATGCTCAGTCGCGATCCCGCGGCGAGCCGAACCGCCAGGACTCGGGTGAGCCGTCCGACGCCGAGGACGCAAGCGAAGAATCGCAGCGCGAAGAGGCCGGCGAACAGGCAGAGCGGACGCCCGAGCAGGCCAGCGAAGACGCCGAACCATCGCAGGACCAGACCGCCCGGAGCGCCGCTGGCGATCCAGGCGGAGACGAAACCGATCCGGCCAAACAGGCTGCCGTTCAGCAGTGGCTGCGACGCGTGCCGGATGATCCGGGCGGCCTGCTGCGCAACAAATTCCTGCTGGAGCAACAGCGCCGCCAGGCGCAACGACAAGGTGACGGTGATGGCTAGGGCTTACGCAATCCTGTTCGGACTGGGGTTGTTGCTGGCGACGCCGGCGTGGGCGATCACCAGTGCCACGGTGGACCGCAATCCGGTCATGGTCGGCGAGACGTTCAATCTCACGCTGCGCACGACACATGACGCGGATGTATCGCCAGATTTCTCGGTATTGGAGCGGCAGTTCCGCTTGCTGAACACGGTAAGCGGTTCGGAGTACCGCCTCGTCAACGGCCGGGCTTCGCGGAGTCGACACTGGACCACCACCCTGGTCGCAACACAGCCGGGCGAATACCGGATTCCGGCCATTGCTGTGGGGGCCGAAAGCAGTGACCCGATCAACATCCAGGTCCTAGCGTCGGCGAGCGGTGACGGTCCGCGCGATGCCTTCGTGGAGTTCGAGGCGGACCAGCGCGACCCCTACCTGCGGGAGAAGGTGCTGCTGACGACCCGCCTGTATGTCAGCGGCGACCTCGTATCCGGGCAGCTCGGCGAACCCGTCGCCGATGGCGCCGTCGTCGAACAGATCGGCGAGCAGACCGAGTCCCGAGCCGTTCGCGACGGCGAACGCTATCACCTCTTCGAGCGTCGCTACGCGCTGTTTCCGGAACAGGCGGGCACGTTGACCATCGAGCCACCGCAGTTCACTGGGGAACTGTCCACAGGACGGCGACGATCCTCAATGTTCAACCTCGGCCAGTTTGCCGGACAGACTCGGAAGATCTACGCGGAAGCCGACCCGATCACACTGACCGTGCAAGCACCTCCAGCGGATTGGCGCGGGCCTTGGATACCGGCCTCCAACGTGGAGTTGGTGCAGACGCTCGTGCCCGATACGGGCCCTTTCGTCACCGGGGAACCGTTTAGCCGGGTCATCGAGTTGCTCATCGACGGACAGCTGCACACGCAAATCGAACCGCTGCGTCCGGAGCAGCCAGATGGCGTACAGGCCTACGGTGATCCCGCGGATGCAACCACCCGGGAATCCGCGTTCAACGTCCAGGCCCGTATCGCTCAGCAGTGGGCCTTGATTGCCAACCGGCCGGGGTCGCTCACGGTGCCCGAACTGCGGTTTCGGTGGTGGGATACCGACGACGACAGCCCGCGTGAGACTGTCATCCCGGCGCGCACAATACGGGTCGAGCCCGGAGCTGGCCTGGAGATGCCGCCTCCGCAGACCACCGAACCCGAGATGCAGACGCCTGGCACCGCCCCAGCTGGCGAACCCGACGCCGAAGCGACAGGGTCACGACGCTGGTTCTGGCTCAGCGGATTGCTGGCATTCGGCTGGGCGGCGACGGCTTGCGCGTGGGCCTGGTCGACGCGAGGGCGGCAACCGCGTCCGCCCGCCGCCGAAAAACCCCGGCCACGCATATCGCGACGCGACGTCCAGCGGGCGCTTGGTCAACGCGACCCCGCATTGGCACGTCAAGTGTTGCTGAACTGGGGCCGGCAACGCCATGCGCCGCACTCCATCGTCTCGCTTGATGACATCGCTCGCCTGGAAGGCGACCCGGAACTCTCACTGCAGCTTGATGCGCTGGATGCTCTGCTCTTTGGCACGGCCGACAAGCCAAAGTTATGGAACCCTGATCCGCTCATCGCCTGCATCGGCCGCTTGCCCGGCTCGCGCCCCTCACGCTCGTCCAGTTCGACCCTGCCGCCGCTATACCCCACCGCTTAGAGCCGGGTCCTCGAAGCGTTGGGCGGCAACGCCCGCCCCTTCATCGCGGGTAGGCACACCTGGGGAAAAGTGTGGCATTCTTCAGGGGTTGGAAATGATGTCTCTATTGAATCGTAAGCATGGTTTGCTTGGATCCGGCGCAAAAAAAACCCCCGCGCCACATGGCTACAGGGGCAACAAGTCGCCTGTTGGGCTCGCGCCCGTCAGACGGACTCCATGGAAGCTGGATCTGACATTCGGTGCTCAGACACTGGGTAAGACGTCTGAACGACCAAAATAGTTGCACGTTCCTAGATAAACGGATTCCGCATCAAAAAGCGGACATCAAAAAACCCCGGAGACGATACGCCTCCGGGGTTTTATTTTGTGTGACCGCAGTCCCGAACCATTTGGCGGGTCTGTGGGCACGGGCATCTCGTCCGGCAGGTTCGTGAGTGCACCGGGTCCGGCCATCAACTCCCTCCTCTACCACCACTCATAACCGAGCGTTCGCCCGGCCCCATGAGCGCCTCGCGCAACGCGGCGTTACGCCGCCGTAGCGAAGTGATGGGCGCTTCGACGCTCGCGTGCAGCGCCTCCGCCCGGTCCAGATCAGCCAGAGCGACATCCAACTGCCCTGTCACGCCGCGCACCTTGGCGCGCAGGTAGTACGACCAGCCGAGCATGATGGCGTCGTCCGGCGAATGGGTCGTGACCCGGTCCATCGCCGCCTGCGCCGCTACCAGGGCCTCACCTGTACGCTCTAGCGCGAGCAAAGCCTCGGCGCGGGTAAATGCAGCGACGTAGCCCACGACGACCTGATACAGGTCGCGGTCGATCAGGATCTCGTCCACCTCATCTAGCAGCGGCAACGCCTCCGCAGCGCGGCCAGCCTTGATCAGCACGTCGGCCAGAAACCGTTGGCTAACGGCCAGATCGTGTGTCCGGCCACTGGTGACTTTCTCGATCTCTATCGACTCGCGAAAAGCTGCCGCCGCCTTGTCGAACTGTTTCTGGCGGTAGTACAGGCTGCCCAGATTGTTGATGGTGGCGGACATCGATTGCGGATCGCCTGGTTCGGCACGCCGGTATATGTCGACGGCGTGAAGGTTGGCCTCGATCGCGCCATCGACATCGTCCAAGCGCTGCCGATGGGTGGCCAACTCGCCGTAGAGAAACGCCAGGTTGATCCCGCCTTGTGGGCGGCTTGCCTGTTCGACCGGGATGAACGTCTCAATGGCGTCAATCGCGCTCCGGTGAGCGGCCTCATCAGCGACGACGTGACCTAACGCACTCATCACACGGACCAGCCCAAGGCTGTCAGCGCGGTCATCCCGCCGGTAGGCTGCTGCGGCACGGCGCAACAGCGTTTCCGCGCGCTCGCTGTCGTCCATGTACCAGTATCCCTGACCCAGCAGTTCAAGCGCGTAGGCATCAACCCGGCCTTGTGCCTCGGTGAACTCCACGACGGGCGCCAGCGCGGCAACGACCCGGCTGGGGTCGGTCTGGAACAACAGCATCTCGCCCAGCGCGCTCAAGCTTGCGATAGAACTGGACGCGTCGTCGGCCAACGCCCCGACTGCGCGTTCGATCTCCGAGTCCAGATGCGCGCGCAACACGGCTGCGCTGTCGTCGTCTTCCAGCGCGCGCCCCAGAATGCGGATCATTGCTGTCCGCAGTGCATTTTGCAGGTCGGCCTGTTCCTGCTGGAGTTGGCTGGCGACCCTCAGATCACGCAGTGCGGCTTTGGTTTGCCCGGCAAAGTAAACGCTGGCCCCCAGGCCGGTCGCCAGCGCCACGACTAGCGCGACGACAGATGCCACTGGCACCGCGTGGCGCCGCAAGAAGCGGCTGGCGAGATAACTGCGGCCGCCTTCCCTCGCCTTGACTGGTCGCCGCATGAGGTAGGCGTCGATGTCGTCCGACAACGCCTGCGGAGTGGCGTAGCGAGCCTGCGCATCGCGTCGCATCGTACGTTGCAGAATAGCGTCCAGATCACCGGTCAGCTCGGCTGCAGTGGCGGGCGTTGATTCGGCGCGAAGAGCGATGGCGGATGCCAGTGGCGCTTCGCCGGTACGTACTTGGTCGATGATTTCGGCCATCGAGCCAGTCGGGTCGACCGGAGTCCTGCCGGTCAGCATCTGAAACAGCACCACTCCAAGCGAGTACACATCCGTAGCGGTGGTGACGGCTGCACTGGAAAGCTGCTCGGGCGAGGCATAGGCCGGGGTCAAGGCGCTTTGTGTCATCGTCGAGTGGTCAAGCGACGGGTCAACCAGCTTGGCGATGCCGAAATCCAGCAGCTTGACCTCGCCCTGATGTGAGACGAACACATTGCCGGGTTTGATGTCGCGATGAATAACCAGCCGACTGTGCGCATGCGCCACCGCCGCACACACCTGCTGGAACAAGCGTAAGCGGGCGTCCGTGGTCAAGCGGTGGCTGGCGCAGTAGCCGGTGATCGGCTCGCCGTCCACGTACTCCATCACCATGTAAGGTCGACCATCGGCGGTTTCACCACCGTCCAGAATGCGGGCGATACCGGGATGCTCCAGTGCGGCGAGCAGGCGCCGCTCGGCATGAAACCGCACCCGCGCAGCCGCTGAGGCTAGCGTGACAACCTTGAGCGCGACGCGCTGTTCGTATGCCCCATCGGCTCGCTCAGCGAGGTAGACCTCGCCCATACCGCCACGGCCGATCAGTGCCTTGATCTGCCAGGGTCCGGTACGGCTGCCGTTCGCCAACGGTTCGGCCGGAACGCTGGTGTCAGCCCCGCCCGTGGCAAAACGGCTGTCGGCGAGTTCGACATTCTCAGCTTCTTTCAGAAGTGCCAGCACTTCATCGGCGAGTGCCGCATCCCCGGCGGCACGACCGTGAACCCACGCCGCTCGGTCGGCGGTCGGCATGGCATATGCGCCGTCAAAGAGATCAGAAACGCGTTGCCAGCGCCACGCCATATTGTCGTCTTGTCGGTTCACGCCGTCTGCTCCGCGACTGTTCTGTGTTTCCCTAAAGATGATAAGCCCGCAAAACAGCGGCGGATTCGGACATCCCGTCCGCAAGTCGTCACCGGTGTACCGTTCGGGCGCTCCCCGCGCCGGCACGGTCCGTCTGGCTGCTTATTGGCGGCGAATCAGCTAATCGCGCCGCCTCCCAAATGTCGCCGCAACCATGCCCGAGCTTTGACCCAATCGCGGCGCACGGTTTTCTCGGTCACGCCCAGCAGCGCGGCCGTCTCGTCGTTGCTATAGCCGGCAAAGTATCGGCACTCGACCACCGCCGCCAGGCGTTGATCCAGTTCGCGCAAGCTCGCCAGCGCGCCGTCCAGCGCCAGCAACTCGGCATCGGAATCGGAATCGTTGTAGCTCGGCTCGGTGACGGCCTCCAATGGAAGCGGCTTGGACTTGCCCCCGCGTTTCTGTGCGTGGCGTCGACGAGCTTCATCCACCAGTACTTCGCGCACGGTGTTGGCTGCTGCGGCCATGAAGGCAGCCTCCGATGGCCAGTCCTGTGATCGCGCCAGACGCAGATACGAGCTGTTAACCAGCGCCGTGGTTTGCGGGTCATCCAGACCCGGCCAGCGGCGGCGTTCCCGGCGAGCGGAGACCTTGAGGCGGCTGTAGCACAACTCGATGAGTTGATCGACGGAGACGGTCACAGGCATCCCAAACGGCATTGCAGACGCAGCAGATTCTACAGAGTGGCGGTTGCCGATTAACTAAACCGGGCGACCGGTCACATCGCGGCTTGCGCCGAAAAATGTCCGGGCTTTCGTCAGCCTTACGCATAGACCCGATGAGCTCAGCGCAATGAGCGAACATCGGGAGTTTGGGCGTGGATACAAATTGGGCACGGTGGGTAGTGGCGGGCTGGGCGAGCAGCGCCTTATTTTTGGTGGCGTGTTCCGACAGCGTCGTGTCGCTGGAGGTCGACGGGCCCGATGCCCCGGTGACGGTGCGTAGCAGCGTATTCGCCGAGGCATTGGCCCAGCCACTGGGCGAGCCGGTGCAGTGCAATCTGAGCCTGTCGACAAACCGGGCGATGCCGGGCGCGCCGGTGCAGATTCTCGGCGTACCAGACACCTTCGGCCCCGCCGCGATCCGCGTGATTGCCCAGACGCCGGATGGCTCGTTGGTCGACCCACTTTTTGTCGCTGTTGGCGCCGCGCCCGACAGCCTGCAATTCGTGACCCCAATCCACCCCAGTCAAGATGCCGATGGTGGATTCGTAGCGCTGGAGCTGGGTGACGGCGCTCAACATTGCCCTCCCCTGGATTTCGAGGTGCTGCCCTTGCCCGACGCGCCGGCGGATTACGCCGAATCCGTCCGCCTGCAGCTCGAGGCCCTGGTGGACGACGTGATTCGTTCAACGGGGCTGGACCCCGATGAACTGCTAGGCGCCGAGCCGCAGGACGTCCTGCCGGGAAACAGCGCGTTCTGGCTGGCCAAGCAGTTCACCAGCGCGGACCGCGAGGATTCACTGCTACGAGTCGCGGCCGGCGCCGGTGCAGATCCTGATCTGCTGCTGGAGCGCATGCTGATGGGCGCCGACCTGGAGGCTCATTTGCAGAACCTGGCGGATGCGTATCAGATGATTCCGCCGGCGCAGCGCGAACCAGCGACGAAAAAACATCGGCAGCGCCGACCGCTGGGGCGAGCCAAGCGCGGCGCTTGTACCAACTTCGAGATCGACCCGCAGAAGCTCGACATCAGCTCCCCCGAAGCATTGTCCCAGCGAATGCTGGCTGTGGCGGGCGGACAGTCCGCCCTTTCCGGGCGCCCAAATGACGGCCTGGCGCTGCTGGGTGGTTACTCGATGACGGAGCTGGGGAACTACCAAAACAACGCCACCTTCGCGAGCACCGGTCTGTTCGTACTCAAGTCCTTGCAAGAGGCCGAGCAGGCGTTACAGCCGCAGACCATCACCGACTTTGATGTACGCGCCGAGACCTTGTGGGTAGAAGATCGCCCGCAAGCGCAGCCGCTGCGCTGGGAGGGGGCCACCATTCATGCCGAAGGCCAGCGCTTCAACGTGTCCAAGGCGACCCTGGAAGGTCTGCTTGGCGGCTTAGGCCTGGTGGGTGGAGGTGCCGCTGCGTTCGGCACGGCGGCCACAGTCGCCGGTCTGGTCGATTCGCAGGGCGTCAGCGCCGCGCTGGACGAAGTGACGGGGAATTCCTGCTTTCAGATCGCGCCCCCCCGGTACGGGCCGATCATCGCCAACGACGAAGCCTGGGTGACCGCGATCATCGAGGGTGCGGCCGTCGAACGGGTGAGTCATCGCCAGTATCGCGGCGTAGACCAGGGCAGCGGCGTACTGAAAGTCACTCTGAATACCGAGAAATTTGCGGCCGATGGCTTCTTTGAGAAGCAGTTCACGGTCGTCGTCGAGCCGCTGAACCTGTCGGTGTCGCGCAGCCAGGTGTTTGTGTCAGAACCGGGCGAGATTGTGGAGTTGTCGGCGTTGGTGACAAACGCGTTCACCGAGCAGGATGATTTCACCTCCCGACTAATCGGCAGCAGCGGTGATGTTGGTGAGATCATCGCCGAGCAGCGCAGTGGCGGCCTGTATGAAATCCGCGTTCGTAGTGCCAGCGATCGAGAGAGCTACCCCACCTTTGTGGAGTTCGAGGCGCAGAACCTCACGCTGCCGCTGGGTGCCGAGAAACGACGCTTACGGGTCAAGCTCGATGTGGATGGCAGCCTGGATATCAGTCCGGACACCGCCTGCTTGCTGCCGAGTCAGCCGCTGGATGTGCGCGCAGAGATCAAGGGCTTCCTACCCGACAATCAGGATGTGAAGTGGACCACCACCGGCGGCAGCTTTACCGACCCCGAGGCGTTGGAAACCGTTTTCACCGCACCGGATGCGCTCGGTGAGGTCGTGCTCACCGTGACCTCGCTTGCGGACAGCGAAGTCGCTGACAGCGTGACCTACACGGTGTCAGAGACGTGCTTGCGCAAGGCCTGGTACCCGAGTGCATCGATCAGCGTGTCGGGCAACGGCGTGTACTCCACGAATCGTGATCCCAGCGGCAGCTCGCCGTGCCCGTTGGACAGTCACGATGATCCGCAGGTTGAGGAACTCCAGACCCCGCAATACCTGCTGGACACCCAGCCACCGGATGTGCCGGATACGGCTGATCTTTGGTTTGGCCGCAGTGATCGCTTCGCGCAAACCCTGGTGAATAACAGCAGCCATCATCAGGGCAGTACCGACACCGTGAGTTGTTCGTCGGTCACGCTGGATTCCAGCGTCGACGGCAGCGTGCTGTATGCATCCGACGCGGACGGCGCGCTGAGCATGGCGATAGCCGCACAGATGACTCAACGCTGCGAGCGTCACGATGATGACAGTGTGGTCTGTGCCGACGTGCAGAGCATCGGCAGTGCCAACGGTTACTACTACCTCAGCCTCGACAAGGAACAACGCTACCGCCTGCAAGGCAGCCTGAGTTGTACCGCGCTTGCGGGCAACATCACGCTGTTTCCATTTGTGGGCACCGTGCAGCGCTTCGTCGACGGGCAAGATCCCTACCAGCCCGAGCCGCCGGTGACGGGTGTCCGTGATGCGCAGGGTGATTACCGCTCGCCGCAACTGTTCAGTGTGAGCTGCAGCGACCCCAACGAACTGACGTTCATCGATCAGGAATTCATCTTGGACGCACCGCAGGCCGGCGACACCGATCTGGTCGTGATCTCGATTTTGGGTTTGGTGCAGGCGGGCACCGATGCCATCGCCAAGGAAGGGTTCGGGCCGCCGGACTTCAGCATGCCCACGTTTCCGCCGCAGCCGCCGCCTGAGCCCACCGTCGGGACCCATAGCGGTGCTGTCGATATCGAATTCGAGATCGATCTGGAGGAGCTGCCATGAGCGCTTTTTGCAATAGAAATAACCGGATGCGAACGCCGTTCCTGCTAGCTGCGATCGGGCTCGCAGCCGTCCTGACGGCGTGTGGCGATCACGCTAACCGCACCGCGGACGCTGGCGCCGAAATGCTGCCCACGACCCTGTCCGGCACCGTGCGCCTGAATAGCGGTATGGCGCTGTCTGGTGCGGCGCTCACGCTGCTGGACAGCACTGGTCGCAGTGTGGCGACCGCCACGAGCGACACAGATGGTCGCTACCGCTTCGACGTGGACGGCGAACGCTTCCGCATACGGGCAGACTATGGATTTTCCGGCGGAGCCCACGTTAGCGCCAGCGTAGTGGCCAACTTGCGCGGGCCGCTGCCCGCTTCGGTGCGCGAGATCGTGCTGCCGGATCTGCGAGATCAGGATCTACTGCTGATAGACGCTGCAGCCAGTGGCGGTGGCATATCGATCTCCGGTCTGCCGCCCCAGGTGACCGGCCTGTGGGCGAGCAGCCACGAATTCGGCGATGAGGCCACGCTACCGGGTGAACCGGAAACGGCCGATGACGGATTCGTGCCTCTGGGGCACTTCTGGTTCGCGGCCACCGATGCCGCGGCGGCGCCGGTGACGCTGTTCAATCCCGCGCTCCAGGTCGTGGTGCCATTGAGCGAGGACGCGCTGGCGCTGGTCGATGACATCAATCCGGGCAACGATCAGATCGACGTGGCGATCGTGTCGTATAACGACGCAATGGGTCGCTGGCAGGCCGAGAGCAGCGGTGAGCTGGTCGATGCAGACGGCGCCGTCATCACCGAGGCGGAGATCGAATCCATCAATAGCGGGCATTTCGCTGGTGAGGTTCGGCTGCAGTTCGCGGCATCGCATTTCTCCGCCTATGCCGCTGCCTTGTTTTTCCGCAACGGAGAACCGGACTGGAACGATGCCAACGCCGCGCCTGAGATCAAGACCTTGCGCCCGGTCGTGCCGTTCAACGTGGGCAATACCTATGAGGATTTCTGGTTGGGTCGCGCCGTGGGCAGCAGCGAGACCCCGCTGTCCGGTGATCCGGCCGACGATGGGCTGTTGACCTGCGGCAGCGAAACCTGGGTGCAGGCCTCCTACAAGGTGGACCCGAATCGCGGCAGCGCACGCCCGGCGTATCTGCAGGTGTTTCAACTCAGTGGCAGTCTCGCGGACGCCGACGGCAACGACGTGGGAACGGATGTCAGGTATACGGAGAGCCATTGGGTAGGCCGTAACCTGCGTGTCGATGGATGGGACGGCCAGGGCATCATCCAGAGCGCGTTCGTGCGAATCGGCGGCGGCAATGACGTCGGACTGGGCACCAACGGCGGTGCGCTCAACCACCGCAATGGCTATCTGCGTCTGCAATTGACGCAGGCCCCGATCAGCGAAGATAACCCGCGATTCGATACGGTCTTCGAACTGGGAGAAACCGAGGACTACCTGAATAGCTGCTTGTTCGAACTGGGCGTCTCGGTCAGTGGCGAAGCCGGCGATCAGGTCAGCGCAAAGTCGCAGACCTGCGTCGATGGTGATGACTGCCAGATTGCCGTGCTGGAGAACGAGACCGTCACGCTTAATGCCACCCGCGATGGTGCACCCACCGATGTGGATTGGAGCATCAGCGAGCGCGGCTCCAACGCGCAGGCCTGCGCCAGAGGACCGAGCTGCAGCTACCAGCGTAAGACCTCGGTCGTGAGCCTCGGCCGACAAGGCCCCCAGGTGGTCGTGAGCGCCAGCTTCGCACTTAACCCGCGTGTGAGTGTGTCAATCACCGGCCTAGGCCAGGTGCAAGACCAGGCGGACAACCTGAACTGCGATGCACGGGACGCCGCCGCCCCCCCTGTCGCAGAGGACTGCAGAGCAAAATTCCGGCCCGGCAGTACGGTCACCCTGCAGGCTACCCCCGCCGCGCAGCACCGGTTCATTGGCTGGTCTCCCCAGGCTTGTCTGGAGGGCACGCAGAGTGGCACGGCTTGCTCCTTCGTCGTGGCCGCCGATCAGCGGCTACGGCAGCACGCGCGCTTTGCGCCCTTCCCGTTGCTCAGTGTCATACCGGGTGCGGGCGGACGACTCGTCAGCACACCAGCCGGTATCGGCTGTGACGGCGACGGGGATCGTTCACAGGGGTGTATCGCCGCGTTTGCACCGGGCACCTCCATCACACTTGAAGCGATTGGCAACAGCGAGCAGAGCGCATCCACATGGACGGGCCCCTGCCTGGGCACGCAGGGCAGCATCTGCACATTCACCCTGAACGACGACACCGAAGTCGCCGTCAACTTCACTGATAGCGCCTTGCTGGAACTGGCGATCGAGGGCCAGGGCCGGGTCGAAAGCACTCCTCAGGGCATCGACTGCGACGCGAATACCGGGGCCTGTGCGCAGCGCTTTCCCCTCGGCACAAGGGTAGTTCTGAACTCATTGGCCGCTGCGGATTTCCAGTTCAAGGGCTGGGGTGGGATCTGCTCCGAATTCCTGAGCAACCCCGAGTGCGGATTCGATGTGCAGCAGGATCAGCGGATCGCCGCACGCTTTGGCGAACTGTTTGACTGGCAGGTGGAGGTCACGGGCAATGGTTCGGTGGACGGCACCGGCCGCATCGCCGGATGTACGAGTGAGACCGTCGGTAGCGAGGTCTGTACCGAACGCTACGTAGATGGTCGCAGTGTCGAGTTCTTCGCAAATGCAGCGCAAGGCAACGAGTTCATTGCTTGGGGCGGAGCCTGTGCAGCAGCCGGCGGCGCCAGTACATGCCGGGTCGATGTGGCGGCTGATGCGCGTGTCACAGCCGAGTTTCGCGCCTTGGTCGTCAACCATCGTTTGACGCTGAACTTGTCCGGGGCCCCGGGAGCCGCGGGAGACTCTGAAGAACTGCTGTTCTGCGACACCGGTACGCAGCCTTGCTCTCGCAACTACGCCCAGGGCAGCCGCATCGAGCTGTGGGCCATGGCGGATGACAGCTCGCATCGGTATCGCTGGGGCGAATCCTGTGGCGGCACGCCGGACAACAGCAATTGCGTCATCGAGAACATCACCAGCCCGTTGAACGTGTCCGTTGAGTTCTTCGCACCGGCGCCTGACGGTGACCCGACCCTGAACGTGACGTTCGCCGGCGCGGGTGGCGGCATGGTCAGCGACGATCAGTTCCGCTTGACCTGTAGCTCCGAGGACAGCAATCCCTGCTCAGCGCAGTACGGTCCGGGCACTCGGATCTCGCTTAGCGCCACGCCGCTGAGCACCGACGACGTGTTCGTCGGCTGGACCAGCCCTGCGACCTGCGCCGGCAACGCTAGCAGCACCTGCAGCCTGACTTTGGACGCCGATATCACGGCGACGGTCGAGTTCGCCAAACAGTGAGCGGGGTTGATTCGGGGCGCGTCACGTCCCCAGATGGCGCCGGAAGCATGAGTGGTTCTGCGGGCGCGGGAGTCGGTCAAAAAACGCCCGCAGGCACCGGGTGCGTCGTCACCGGCTAGCTCAGCGCATCGGCGCCGATCACCGGCGACTAAGCGCCAACCGCCCGCCAGCCGCAGATTCCGGGACCGGAACGACCAAATCGAGCCATATCACCTGGTGCTGGTCGTGCGCACCCTACCGATCGAGCCGCCTGCCGGCGTCACCGACAATGGAACGATGCCGCCGCCGTTGCTCGCAATACTGGTCGCAACTCATGATGAGCCCCCCGCAACTCCTGGTGGTCGCGAGCATGAATCGGCCCGACGATTCACCCCTGACAACCCGCGTTGCCAATGCGCGCACGTCCAGCAGGGATGCATAAACGCTTCGCGCATCGACTGACCACTGCTCGGGCACGCTCGCATCAAACGCCCGTCGTGCGCATTGCCCCAGCTTGATCCCGCCACGGCGGCGGTGGGACACTCCCCGCCCCGAATCACGGGCCGCACACCGCCCTGGCGCGCAGGTCATTCATGCTGCCGCAGCCGGCGAAGGCCTTTGAACTCGATGCTTGAACCCCGCGAGCACCAGATGGTCGCCCGCGCCCGGACACGATTAATCCATAAGGACAAGGACTGATGAGCAACTACACGCAGATTGGCGGCTTGCAGGTCGATTCCGGCCTCAAAACACTGATTGACGAACAGATCTGCCCCGGCACGGGCGTCGATGCCGATGCCTTCTGGAGCGGGCTCGAATCCATCATCAAGACCTTCGCGCCGCGCAATCGCGCACTGCTGGCCAAGCGTGAGGAATTGCAGGCAAAAATCAATGACTGGCACCTGCAGCACAAGGGCCAGCCGCACGACGCAGCCGCCTACAAGGCGTTTCTGCAGGAGATCGGCTATCTGCTTCCCGAGCCGGAGGCGTTCTCGGTCACGACACAAAACGTGGACACCGAAATCGCCGCTCAAGCCGGGCCGCAGCTGGTGGTTCCGGTCAAGAACGCCCGCTACGCACTCAACGCCGCCAATGCGCGCTGGGGCAGCCTATACGACGCCCTCTATGGCTCGGATGCCATCTCCGAAGAAGGCGGAGCCGAACGCGGCGGTGCCTATAACCCGGTGCGCGGCGACAAGGTCATCGATTACTGCCGCAAGCACCTGGATGTGGTCGCCCCGCTGCAAACCGGGAGCCATGTCGGCTCCGCCGGCTACGCGGTGGTTGATGGCGCCCTACAGGTCACGCTGGCCGATGGCGCCAGCACCGGGCTCGCCACACCGGCCGCCTTCGTCGGCTATCAGGGCGATGCGGCTGCGCCCAAAGCGGTCCTTCTGAAGAACAACGGTCTGCACGTGGAAATCCAGATCGACGCCGACAGCCCAATCGGCAAGACCGACGCCGCCGGGGTCAAGGATCTGCTGGTCGAATCCGCCGTGACAACCATCATGGATTGCGAGGACTCGGTCGCTGCTGTCGACGCCGAAGACAAGATCGAGGTGTATGGCAACTGGTTGGGCCTGATGAAGGGCGACCTGTCCACCTCCCTGGAAAAGGGCGGCAAGACCATCACCCGTGCGTTGAACACCGACCGGTTCTACACCAAACCGGACGGTGGTGAACTACGCCTGCACGGTCGCAGCCTGCTGTTCGTGCGCAATGTCGGCCACCTGATGACCAATCCGGCGATTCTTGATGCCGAAGGCCATGAGATCTTCGAAGGCATCATGGACGGCATGGTCACGTCATTGGCCGCGATGCATGACCTTAAAGGCGACAAATCGGACCCCGAACACAAGGGCAACACGCGCACGGGTTCGGTCTATATCGTCAAGCCGAAAATGCACGGCCCGGAGGAAGTGGCCTACGCCAACGAACTGTTCGCGGCCATCGAAGACGTGCTCGGACTGGATCGCAACACGCTGAAAATCGGCATCATGGACGAAGAGCGCCGGACCACGGTGAACCTCGCGGCCTGCATCGCCGAGGCGAAGGCACGCTGCGTGTTCATCAATACCGGCTTTCTCGACCGCACCGGCGACGAGATCCACACCTCCATGGAGGCCGGTCCGTTCATCGCCAAGACCAAGATGAAGGCCCAGCCGTGGATCAAGGCCTACGAAGACTGGAACGTGGATGTCGGCATCCGTTGCGGACTGTCCGGCAAGGCGCAGATCGGCAAGGGCATGTGGCCCATGCCTGACGAGATGGCGGCCATGCTCGAGCAGAAGATCGGCCATCCCAAGGCCGGTGCCACCACAGCCTGGGTGCCCTCGCCCACGGGCGCGACACTGCACAGCACCCACTACCACCACGTCGACGTGTTCGCGCGCATCGAGGAGCTGAAGGCCCGCGAACATGCCAGCCTGGATGACATCCTCACCATCCCGCTGCTGGGCGATGAGCGGCCCGACGCCCAGGCCATCCAGCACGAGCTGGATAACAACTGCCAGGGTATTCTGGGTTACGTCGTCCGCTGGATCGACGCGGGTGTGGGTTGCTCCAAAGTGCCAGATATCCACGACATCGGCCTGATGGAAGACCGTGCCACCTTGCGTATCTCGAGCCAGCACGTCGCCAACTGGTTGCACCATGGCTTGTGCACCAAGGAACAGGTCATCGAAACGCTGGAACGCATGGCGCAGGTCGTCGACCGCCAGAACAGCGGTGACCCGACCTACGCACCCATGGCGCCGGGTTTCGATGACATCGCGTTCCGCGCCGCCTCCGCGCTGATCTTCGAAGGCACGACGCAACCCAGCGGATACACCGAACCGTTGCTGCACAGCTACCGGCTGAAAAAGAAGGCGGCCGCGTAGAAGCGCCCTGTCTCATCAAAAACGCCGCTCTCGGGAGCGGCGTTTTTCTATGCGTCGTGGCCGGTTCAGTCGCTGAATCGACCCGGGAAATTCTCCTCCAGCATTGCGGCAAACGATTCGGATGTTAGCGGCTTATTCGAAAACGCCCTCACCGTCTCATGGCGCTCCGCACAGGCCGCGTCCTCGGGATTGAGCGAGGTTGTCAGCATCATGATGACCACACCGCTCTGGAACTTGGGGTCGAGTTGTTCATAGGCCTCAATAAACTCCCAACCGTTCATGATCGGCATGTTGATATCCAGGCAGATCAGCTCCGGCTGCGGATAGCGCCCGTCGACGTCAGCCGTGGTCAGGTAATCCAGCGCCTCCTGCCCGTTCAACTTTTCGGTAACGGCCTTGGCCACGCCTGCCCGCTCCAGGACGACCCGATGGAGAAAATTGTCCGCTTCGTTGTCGTCAACGAGCAGTATCTCGTTCAGCTTATCGATCACGCCCGTACCTCTTTCAGAAAAACGCAAAACCGTGCACCACCGGCATCACTGGTCTCCACCCAGATACGCCCATGATGCATGTCAACGACCTTACGACAATGTGCCAGACCAATGCCTGTGCCCTCGTACTCTGAGCGATTGTGCAGCCGCTGGAAGATCAGAAACACTTTCTCACGATGTTTTTCTGGTACGCCGATACCATTGTCCGCGACCGTGATCAGCCACCCATCGCCCTCTCGGCGCGCGGCAACCCAGACGATCGGCGGCACCTCATCGCGCCGGAACTTGATGGCGTTGGCGATGAGGTTCTGGAACAACATTCTTAGCTCAACCGCATACACGGTCAGCGTCGGCAACGACCCCACATGCACCTTGCCGGCGGCGCTGCTGATCGCATCGGCGAGATCAGCCTCGGCTCCGCGGACCAGGCTCTCGAGTTCGACGCGCTCTGGCCTGGCCTCGACACCCAGGCGGCTGAACTCGAGCAAGCCATGAATCAAGGCCTGCATGCGATAGCAGGACTCGAGGATGAACTGCAGGCTCCTGCGCCCCGTGTCATCCATGAGTTGCGCGTAGTCACGCTCGATGTTCGTCGCGAAGCTGGTCACCGTCCGAATCGGCTCCTGCAGGTCGTGCGAGGCGATGTATGAGAACTGCTTGAGCTCGCGGTTGCTGGCCTCCAGTTCCTGATTCCGCTGCCGCAGCATCTCCAACGTGTCGGCGAGCGCCTGCCCGAGCTGCTTGGCCTCACCAGACAAGCTGCTGGGCAGGACCAGTTCCGGGTTGTTCTGGTCCAGGTTCTCGACGGCGTCGGAAAGCCGGACAATCGGCCCGACCGCCAGACGCGATAGCCAGATACCGAGCACGATCGCCAGCGCAACGAGAATCAGCAGCAACAGGCCAACTTGCCGTGCCACTTGGGCAGCAACGTCCGTGGCATCGGCGATGCCATCGCTGACAAACAGGCCCAGCTGATGGCCAAGATCGTCCGGTCCGAAAGGTATCACCCGGCTGCTGAGCAGCGTTTCGCCGGTGTCGGACAACAGAGACACCGACTCCACCGACCCGTCCAGCACATGGGCAACCGTCGGAAAATCGCTGAAGACGGTATGCGTGCCGCCGGTCTCGAAGGCAAACGACAGGCTCGAATCCGGATGCCGCAGGTACTCGCCCTTGGCATTGGTCAGGTACAGCACATGCGCCCGGTTGCCGATTGTCGCGAGATATTCAAAGGTCGGTGCGATCGCGAGATTGATGACCACCATGCCGTAGAACGCACCCTCAAAGTGCACGGGTACGCTGGCACGAATGACCGGCAGCTTCGGTTTCTCGACCACGCCCAATTCCCGATTGAGATTGATATCGGACAAATAGACCTGCCCCGGTGCGCGGGCAGCCGTCTCCCTGAAGTAGTCGCGATCCGCCTTGGGCTGCAAGTTGGCCGGCTCGACAATCTGGATCGAGCTGCCGGGTCGGTCCCGGTGCACACGCACCAGCTCGCGGCCACGGTCAGCGGCGCCGATATAGCGGACCTGTAGATACGCAGACTTGCTGTGCAGTGTTTGTCGGAAGATGACATTGAGTCGGCCACGCCAGGCTTCCGTGGAAGATCCATCGACCGGATCGACACCGCCTGCCGCCGTCGCACGGGCAATTCCCTGGATTGGTGGCGTGCCGGCCAGCAACAGCACATCGCGGAGCAACTCGTCGATACGGTTGCTGAACAAGGCCGCCTGAAGCTGGGTTTCCCGTTCCAGCTCATCCATCTTGGCGTCGATGAGCTGTTCATTCAGCCGGTTGAAGATCAACCCGGCAGACGTGGCCGCTGTCAGGACCACCAGCACCGACAAGGTAAGAACGATCTTGGTGGAAAGGCTCAAGCTGGCTCCCGTGCAGGCGGACGCGCCCAGCCGGCGATGGTAACGGACTGCGGGCCATTGTGGTGCAGGCCGTGCCCAGGAGGCCGGCTCGGCTGCGACGCGGTCAGCCTCTGCCGGATCAGCGGTCGCTGGCGACCTCTGGGCGGTCCTCGATTCGCCCAGAGTATGGGATTTTACGACCAAATTCGGCACGGTTAATGCTAACGTGGCCTGTAATTCCCACGCGATACGCCAGGGCAACGCGGTGCAGTGCGCCGCCACAAGCCCGGATGTCGCAACGCGTAACCAACGGATGGTTCACGCCGGGAATGACTCCCAAGACGGATGCGCGCCAACCTGGATGAGAGCGCGCGTCGGCATTGATCCAGGAATCTGACGTGACACAAACAAGACATCTTCCTAAGCGCGGCTGGCGAACGGCTGCTGCCGGCATCGGCATGCTGCTGGGCGCGGCACTCTGCGGAAACGCTCAGGCCACCGGCTGGCTCTGGGATCAGGACGGCGACAAGATCGACGACCGGATCGAGCAGGTGGGCCTGCAAGGCATTTCGGCCGCGTTCGAGACAGGCGACTCCCTGCTCGCCCGCCAGCGCATCGCAATTCGTGATCTAAGCGCCACACCGCTGCGCTTTGGCGTGTACGTGGGCTACGAACAGCGGCCGACAGAGGCCGACCTGCAAGCCCTGCGCGACTCTGGTGTCAGCACCGCGATCATGCACCCATACCTGTACATCGACTATGTACGGATGGAGCTGACGCTAGGGGAAATCCAGACGGTCGCCACGCTGCCGAATGTGTCACGTGTCGAAGCGATTCCGATGGTCTATGCGGTGAATGACATCGCCGCCGCCACGGGCGGGGTATTCGATCGAAGCAACACCATCTTCCCGAGCGTGCACGAACACCTCGGCCTGACCGGCCAAGGCGTGGTCGTCAGCGTGCTGGACACCGGGGTCAATGACGACGCCGATGTCGCAACCGGTTTCCCCGGCCACGAATCGGTCATCGGGAAGTTCATCGCCGGCGGCGAGTTCTTCGCAGGCCAACCCGCGCTGAACACCGCCAGCGATGCCAGCACGAATCCAATTGATCGTGGCGAGGCCGCTTCGAGCAACCACGGCACCCATGTCGCAGGTACCGCCATCGGCATCGGCCGACCCGATGGCCTGTTTCAGGGCATGGCGCCAGGCGCGACGCTGATCGATCAGAAAGTGTTGTCCGACGCCGGCCTCGGCTTCGGTTCGGCCGACGGCGTGGAATGGGCGGTCATCAACAAGGAGCAGTACAACATCCGCGTGCTGAACCTCAGCCTGGGCGGGTTGGATGCCTCCGACGGTACCGATGCCGGTTCGCAGATGATGAATGCGGCCTTCGATGCCGGCCTGCTGCCGGTGATCGCAATGGGCAATGATGGCGAAACGAATTACGTCTCCTCGCCCGCCGCCGCGACCAAGGCATTGGCCATCGGTTCCTACAACGACCAGAACACCATCGCGCGCGCCGATGACCTGATCTCGGACTTCTCCAACGAAGGCCCGCGTGCCGATGACGGCACGGGTGACCCGGTCGGCCAGATGAAGCCGCTGGTGGCGGCCCCGGGGTCGGGCATTCTGTCAGCCGATGGCAGCCTCACCACGGACGGCCTGCAATACAAGTCCCTGGGCGGCACATCCATGGCCACGCCCGGTGTGGCCGGCATCATCGCGCTGATGCTGGAGGCCAACCCCTCGCTCACGCCCACCGAGGTGGTCGAAATCCTCAAACACACCAGCGACCATATCGACGATT
>NZ_CAXRDQ010000051.1:0-10517 GCF_964229365.1 Abyssibacter sp.
GGTGGCGCGCCACAGGGCGCGCGCGCCGGCCATGTTGCGACCGAATGTGGTGGTGCGAGAGCGGTATGCGGGCATGTCTGTAGTCCTGACAGCGCGCCGGATTCAGGCGCGCCGTGATTCGCGGGGAGGCGAATTGCAGCACAGACACGGCCACCGTCCAAGCGATATGACTATGACGATTGACACAATCACCGCACCACAGCCCCGGACAGGGGCCCCCGCGACCGGAAAAAACACCCACTTGCCGTACGGCGGTGCGAACAAACCACCTCGGCATCAACGCGATGGTCGCTGGTCACGGCGTACCGGCGCACTTTGAGCATCACGGGAAACATCCGATAATGCACCGTCACCAAGCATGAACCGCGTGCCTCCAAGTGCTGCGGCTTGCGCTCCGGTGCCCAAAACTTTGAGCCCCCGTCGAAACAGCCGATACCGGATGGGCTGCCGCATCCGATCATCAACGGGGTCAGTGACCACGCCACGCCTTGCCTCGCGCGCCCATTGCTGCCTCTGCAACTCAATCATCGGAACGACCCCATGACCCACGCTCCCCAAGTCAGAATTCCCGCAACCTACATGCGCGGCGGCACGTCCAAGGGCGTTTTTTTCAATCTCGCCGAACTGCCTGAAGCGGCGCAGGCTCCAGGTGCGGCGCGTGACCGCCTGCTGCTCCGCGTGATCGGCAGCCCGGACCCCTACGGCAAGCACACCGACGGCATGGGCGGCGCGACGTCCAGCACCAGCAAGACCGTGATTCTGTCGAAGAGCAGCCAGCCGGATCACGATGTCGACTACCTGTTCGGTCAGGTCTCGATCGACAAGCCCTTTGTGGACTGGAGCGGCAACTGCGGCAATCTGTCCGCAGCCGTCGGCCCCTTTGCGATCTCCAATGGCCTGATCGACGCTGATCGCATCCCGAAAGACGGCATCGTCACGGTGCGAATCTGGCAGGTGAACATCGGCAAGACGATTGTCGCGCAGGTGCCGATCACCAACGGTGAGGTGCAGGAAACCGGCGATTTCGAGCTGGATGGTGTGACCTTCCCGGCCGCCGAGGTCGAAATCGAGTTCATGGACCCGGCCGATGGCGAAGGCTCGATCTTCCCGACCGGCAACCTCGTGGATGACCTGGAAGTTCCCGGCCTCGGGACCTTGAAGGCCACGATGATCAACTCCGGCATCCCGACCATCTTCGTCAACGCCGACGCCATCGGCTACCGCGGCACCGAGTTGCAGGGCGACATCAACGAAGACAAGACGGCGCTGGAGCGATTCGAGACGATTCGTGCGTACGGCGCCGTAAAAATGGGCCTGATCGATAACATCGCCGAGGCCGCCGACCGGCAGCACACGCCCAAGGTCGCCTTTGTATCCCCCCCTGCGGACTACGTCGCCAGTAGCGGCAAGCCCGTCCAGGCTGACGGTATCGACCTACTCGTACGCGCCATGTCTATGGGCAAGCTCCATCACGCCATGATGGGCACCGCCGCTGTCGCCATCGGCACCGCCGCGGCTATTCCGGGCACGCTGGTCAACCTCGCGGCCGGCGGCAAGGACCGCACCGCCGTACGCTTCGGCCATCCCTCTGGAACGCTGCGTGTGGGCGCCGAAGCCAAGCTCATAAACGGCGAATGGCAGGTCACCAAGGCCATCATGAGCCGGAGCGCACGCGTGTTGATGGAAGGCTCGGTTCGCGTGCCGGTCGACGCACCGACCTAACAAAACACCGGGCACCTCCGAGAGCCGATTGCGGAACAAGCTCACGGTACAAGGGTCGCATCCCTATGGATGCCCCCAAAAACGCCGCCCCCGACGCGCACGAGTGGGACGATGTCATCGTCGATATCGTCGATTACGTGAACGCCGCACCTGACTTCTCGACGCAGACCTACACCACCGCCCGCCACTGCCTGATCGATACGCTGGGCTGCGGTCTGGAAGCGCTGGAATACCCCGCCTGCCGCAAGCTGTTGGGGCCGGTGGTACCCGGCGCATCACTGACAAACGGCGCCAAGGTGCCCGGCACGGGCGATCAGCTGGACCCGATCAAGGCTGCTTTCGATATCGGCGCGATGGTCCGCTGGCTGGATTTCAACGACACCTGGCTGGCGGCGGAATGGGGACACCCTTCCGACAATCTCGGCGGCATTCTCGCGATGGCCGATTGGTTGAGCCGGAACGCGTTACGCACTGGCGGCGAACCTCTGCGGATGCGTGATGTACTCACCGCGATGATTCGGGCGCATGAGATTCAGGGCTGCATCGCGCTGGAAAACAGTTTCAACCGGGTCGGACTGGACCACGTTGTACTGGTCAAGGTGGCCACAACCGCGGTCGTCGCCCAGATGCTCGGCCTGACCCGCGAGCAACAACTGGCTGCCGTGTCCCACGCGTGGGTTGATGGCCAAAGCCTGCGGAGCTACCGCCATGCCCCCAACACCGGCAGCCGCAAGAGCTGGGCCGCGGGCGATGCCACCAGTCGTGGTGTTCGTCTGGCGCTAATCGCCCAGAGCGGCGAGATGGGCTACCCCACCGCCCTGTCCGCAAAGACCTGGGGGTTTTATGACGTGTCCTTCGATGGCAAGCCCTTCACATTTCAGCGCCCGTATGGCGACTACGTGATGGACAACATCCTGTTCAAGATCAGCTACCCGGCGGAGTTTCACGGGCAAACAGCGGCCGAAGCGGCCATCACCTTGCACCAGCAACTGCAGCAGGCCCGACGCGGCGTTCAGGACATCGCGCGCATCACGATTCGCACCCATGAATCCTGCATTCGCATCATCGACAAGAAGGGGCCGCTGCACAATCCGGCGGATCGGGACCATTGCGTGCAGTACATGGTCGCCGTCGCCCTGCTCTTCGGCAGGCTGACGTCTGCGGATTACGAAGACGATGTTGCTGCCGATCCGCGCATTGACGCGCTGCGCAATACCATGCGCTGCGTGGAAGACCCCGCCTTTACGCAGGATTATCTGGACCCAGACAAGCGCAGCATTGCCAACGCGCTGACCATCGAGTTCAACGACGGCACCTCACTCGACGAAGTCGTCGTTGAATACCCGATCGGTCACAAACGCCGTCGTGCTGAGGGCGTGCCGTTGCTGGAAGATAAGTTCAGGGCCAACCTCGCCCGCATCTTTCCGGATGACCAGCAATCGCGGATCTGGAACACCTCTGCGGATCAGGCCTCGCTGGAACAGCGACCGGTTAACGAGTACGTGGACCTGTTCGATCCGCGCGGTTAGCCCGCGACGACATCGACGCTCAATCAGCGACCGTGCCGGCATGCAGATCGGCATCGATTACATCGTTTAACTCGCTGGAGAACGGCCCGACACGAAACGGCGCCGCCGCATGATTCGACCGCCAATCAAATGCGGCAGGAATCACCATACCCAACAGAGCGAACACAGCCGTCGCCGCAACAACAGCCCAGGCAAGAATTGCAATTGGATCTACAAACATGACGCTTACCTATTAGTAAGGATGTTGCCATGCACAATAGGGACGTGAATGCTGCAATGCAACATTGGCGTTCGACCGTTCATCGGATGCGGCCGAGCCACCCTAGACTCTGAGAGATCCGATCGAAGATTGGCAATTAACTCATCGAGTTAATTAACCTGCTCTTGTACCCAGCCGGGTGGATTGAGCGCGACCTCGGCAGCGCAAGGCCAGCCGTGGCGCACCATCGGACGCGGGTGTCACCGGGGCGAATCGAGGGCCGCGCCGCGTGATCACGAGGCTCGATCAGATCAACCTCGCCGGATGGATCGTCCATGCACCGCCAGGACACCCAGCCAGAACAGGCCGAGCAGTGTGACCAAACCCATGGTTCCCGAACCGCCCGGCGCCGCGGCGCTGTCGGTCTCGTCAGGATCGGCTGCGTCCCCACCGGCCTTTCGGGTCCAGGCCGTGTAGTCGCCGGAAACCATCGTCTCGTCGTCTCCATCGGCCTGGACACGGAACCAGTACGGTGTCCGCGCTGAAAGGCCGTCAATGGTCACGCGCATGGGGCCATCGTCCACGATGGCTCCAACGGCACGCGTCTGCGTGTAGCTCGGCAGCTGTTCGGTAAGTTGGACGTGGTAGTTAACACCTGCCTTGGCGTCCCACTGGACCTCGATGCTCTGATCGGTCTCGTTCAGCACGTCGATACCCGTAATCGCCAACCAGGTGGGTTCGGCGGCCTCGCTCTGGTTGAAGCCGCCGCGAGTGTTGTCGACAAACGCACGCAAATCGGAACTGGGGAACGGGTACGGATCCACGATCTGCGGGTACGCGTCGTTGTCGAGCGCATCCGCGAGCCGTTCCAGTTCGTCCAGATGCCAGCTCACCCAGGCGGACGATTCCGGTGACAGGCTGCGCCCGCCAAACACGGCGCCGGCCATGTGGAACCAGATCTCCGTCGCCACGCGCTGCTTGGTCAGCAAGGTCTCCAGCGACGCGAAGACTTGCGCGGCCATGCGCGTGCGCAGCTCCGGCAAGGCATCAAGATTGCGCTGCGCCAGGTCCATCGCCTCGAACTTTTCCTGCAACAGTTCCAGCACCACCTGTCGCGAAGGCGATAGCAACTGCGCGGTGACCGGTGCGTACGCGACATCCCATTGCGAGATCGTCTTGTCGAACATCAGGCTCAGGGCATCTGCGTTGCTGGCCGGCAGCTCACTGCCCTTTTTGAAGGCCCACTCCCCCTTGGCGTAGTACATCTTGCGGCCCACCCAGTAGGTGCGACGCAGTATGTCGAACAGCTGCCGATGGGGGGCGGTGCCCGCTTCGACTCCGAATTTCGAGCGGATGAACCGATCGAGAATGGTCTGCCAGTCGAGACCGGAGTCGCCGACGAGCTGCGCCTGTGCGAACAGATTGGCCTCGTTGAGCGTGCCCATGGCCGAGTATTCATAGCGATCCACCCGGCAGGTCGAGCCGATGAACGGGCTCGCCGCGTCCGTCTGCCGCGCTCGCGCCTCGCGATACCGCTGGGCGAAGTATTCCGCCGCCACGAACGGAATGGCGCCTCGACCCCAGTACTCACCGGCACAGTCCAGTTCAAAAATCTGGTCGTGAGGCCCGATGTCGCCCATCAGGGCATTCAAGGGGTAATAGGGCTCAAAGTCATTCGGCTCGGATTTCGACATCGCGACAATCGGCCGCTGGGTCTCCGCGATCGCGGACCGCAGATAAGGGATCTCGTAGCCCTTGTGATAGAAGGTGCGGACATAGACCTGCTTGCCGAATTCGTCCATGACCACCCGGGACACGGCTTCGATCATCGCCTTGTATTTTTCCTTGACCGCCGCGAATGCCAGCGGCTGGCAGGACGGCACGATGTAGGCGAGCTCGGTCGGGGCGCTGCCGAAACTGATCATCACGCCGTCGATCTCCGGCGCGGCCGTCAATGCATCCCGATAGGCCTGCATCTTCGCCTGCATATCCTCGCCATCGAGATCGAAACAGTAGGTATAGGTGTCTGAGGTGTTCAGCTCCTGCATCCAGACGATGGCCTGCCCGCCCTGGGCATGGATCGCATCGGCCAACACGCGCACGCGCTGCACCACCTCAGGCTCGGTTTGAAACTGATCAACCCGAGTGACGATGCGGTGCGACAACTGCACATGCGTCACTCCGAAATCTCGAACCTGCCCGATCACGGCCAGGTTGTAGTCCATGTCGTCCTGGGTGAGCGTCCAGCCGTGGAACGGCAGGGGTTCGGCGGCAAACGCCGCCCCCGCCAGCGACGCCAAGGCCACGCTGGCGACGGAGAGAAGCCGACATGTCATGTTCGAAAATCCATCGTTAACCGGAAGACGCTGCGCTAAACCAGCGCGGCATCATCGGTCACCGATGTGACACCCCCGCGAACAACTACGGCGGCAGACCAACTAGCCCGGCCGTCACGGACCCCACCTACTCCGCCTGAACCAACATCCGGTAGCGATGTTCGAGCACGGTAATCGTCACGATGTAAACCGCGACGACCATCGGCGAGAGACAAGCGCGTGGCCTTGCAGGAGCTGGGCGTACCGCTCGTCCAGGGTCGCAGGCGCGCTCACGGCTCGATGCCCCAGTCCCGCAGCACCGCGGCCGTGTCTGACCCAGCGGGTCTCGCACCAAAACGCACTTCGGTCGGCGTGCGGCTAAAGCGCGGCGCCGGTGCGGGCTGCGTCATGCCGTCAATCTCGATGTAGGTTTTGCGTGCGACGTTGTGGGGATGCTCCGGTGCCTCCAGGAAATTCAGCACGGGGGCTACACAGGCATCCGCACCCTCGAAGATCACGCGCCATTCATCGCGCGTCTTGGTCCGAAATGCATCGCCGATGTCCTGCTTGAGCTGCGGCCAAACGTCCGGCGTGTACTGCTTGGCAGCATAGCCGGCGTCCAGGCCGAGCTTTTGGATGAACTCGCCGAAGAACTGCGGTTCCAGCGGCCCGACAGACATGTACCGCCCGTCGCTGGTTTCGTAGCTGTCGTAGAACGGTGCGCCGGAATCGAGCAGGTTCGCACCACGCTCCGGCTGCCAATGCCCCATGGCGTGCATGGAGTGGAACATCGCCATGAGCACGGCCGAGCCGTCCGTCATCGCGGCATCTACAACCTGCCCCTGCCCTGATCGCTGAGCCTCCAGCAAGGCTGCGAGAACACCGGTGACGAGAAACATGGTGCCGCCGCCATAGTCGCCCACCAAGTTCAACGGCGGAGTTGGCCGCTCGCCGGCATGCCCGATCGCATGCAGGGCGCCCGTCAATGAGATGTAATTGATGTCGTGGCCGGCGCTCTGAGCCAGCGGACCGGATTGACCCCAGCCGGTCATTCGGCCGAATACGAGCTTGGGGTTTCGCTTCAAAGCCTGATCCGGCCCGAAACCCAAACGCTCGGCCACGCCGGGACGAAACCCCTCGATCAGCACGTCGGCCCGTTCGATGAGCATTAGCAGCCGCTCGGTGTCAGCCGGGTCCTTGAGATTCAGCACGATCGAGCGCTTGCCGCGCAGGCTGCATTCCGGCAGTGCCTGCTTGCTGGCCTTGCGCTCCACCACCACGACTTCCGCACCCAGGTCGGCGAGTATCATGCCGGCCAGCGGCGCGGGGCCGAGCCCCGCCAGCTCGATCACCTTGTAGCCGGCCAACGGTCCGCCGGATGGCTGGTTGTTATCTGCAGACACCTTCACTCCTTGCGCGTTGTTACGTTTGAATCGATGGGCGACGTCGCCGGCACTTCGTAGTGCTCCAGGTATCCCTGCATCGCGAGTACCGCAGCCTGACGATAGTCGGGCGTGATGTAGCCGTGTTCCAGAAACGAGCGACGGAAACAGCTCAGGCCGATGTCCGCCACCAGGGTGGCGACATCAGGCTCCAACGGCAGTGAGAGCTGCTCGTTCGCCCAGATGCGACGCCCCAGGTCGCCCAGACGGCGCATCAGCATGTCCTGCGCCCGGAAACTGCTATCGGTGACGGCGCCGCCCAGAATCAGCGTTCGCGCCACGGAGTGGGCGTTGTGATAGTCGACGGCGTAGTCCACCACCCGCTGGATTGCGTCCCGCCACGACAATGCGGCCAACTCCCCGATGCGTTCGTTGAGCACGGTTTCCAGCGCATCCAGGTGGCGCTTCGCCAGTTCGTTGAGAATCGCGTGCGGCGTGGGGAAATAGCTATAGATACTGCCTCGCGTCATCTCCAGCCGCTCGGCAATGGTCGGAATGGAAAACCCCTGCAGACCCGATTCCTCCAGCAGCTTTTCGCTCTCGGTCAGGACGGCATCGAAACGGGCGCGAGCGCGATCCTGCGTCGGTACGCGCGCCACGGCGAGCGGGTCCAGCACAGTTTGCCGTTTCGACTGCATCGTTCAGCGGCCCTGGAACCGAGGCGACCGCTTCTCAGCAAATGCCATGGCCCCTTCGATGAAATCCTGCGTCTGGCCGCAGTCCCGCTGGAGTTCGCGCTCCATCTGCAGCTGCGCCTCCATGGAGCCGGTTTCACCGGCCCGAACCGCCCGCTTGATGTTGGTCAGCGCCAGTCGCGGCCCCTCGGCCAGCCGGGTCGCGAGTGCCATGCTGTGCTCCATCAAGGATTCGTCATCCTGCACATCCCAGATCAGGCCCCACTGCTGTGCCTGTTCGGCGCTGAGCTTGTCGCCCAGCATCGCCAGACCCATCGCACGCTGTGGCCCGAGCGCCTGCGCCAAGGTGTAGGTACAGCCTGCATCCGGCATCAAGCCCAGATGCACGAATGCCTGAAGAAAGTAGGCGGACCGGGCGGCCACGGTCAGGTCAGCCGCCAAGGCGAAGCCTGCCCCGGCGCCGGCCGCAAGCCCGTTAACGGCCGTGATGACGGGCTTGGGGGCGTTCCGCAGCTTCAGGACGATCGGGTTGTAGAGCGTTTCCAGCGCGGCGCCGAGATCCAGCTTGCCGCTCTCATCCCTGGGCAGGTCTGCAGGGCTGCCACCGACATCCGCACCTGCACAAAAGGCACGCCCTTCGCCGGTCAGCACGATGACGGCCACCTCGGCATCGGCGATGGCAGCATCCAGCGCATGGTTCAGCTCGGTGAGCAGATCCATCGACAAGGCATTGAGCATTTTTGGCCTGTTCATCGACAAGACCTCCACCCGGCCCTGGCGGCTGACCAGTAGATTTTCGTAATCCATGTCACGGTTCCAAATCAAAGAAATCGGGGATCGAGCAACCTTGCCATAGCCGGTGTCGCCGAACAGGCAGACGCGCGCCCGCGCTGGATTCAGGCAGCTCGGCGCTTGGGCTTGTCCGCGCCGGTCTCAAACCGGTAGGCGGCCAGATCCGGCGTGGCGGTACGCATGCGGTACTCGCGCATGGTGCCGGTCCAGTTGTTCGTGTTCACACCATCAGCCGTGACATACCAGCTCTGGCAGCCGCCTTCGAAGGTGGTGCCCGCACTGCGCTCGCGCATCTCGTTAATCCAGGCCCGCTCAGCCTGAGGCGTGACCTCGGCCGTGGACCAGCCTTGCTCGTCCTGTGCCTGCAGCAGGCTCACGATGTAGCGCTGCTGGCATTCCAGCATGTAGATGATCGAGCCCGATCCGAGGTTGGTGTTGGGGCCGTAGAGCACATGAAAGTTCGGATACCCGCTGACCGCCATGCCGAGATAGGCGGCGGCCCCTCGCGCCCAGTCTTCATGCAGATCGCGACCGTCGCGGCCCGTGACCCGCATGGGGGTGAGAAATTGCGTGGCGGCGAAGCCGGTGCCGAAGATGATGGTGTCCACCTCCCGCTCGCGGCCATCCTCGGTCCGGATGCCTCCTGCGGTGATCTCCTGAATGCCGTCGGTCACCGGCTCGACGTTGTCCCGCATCAAGGTGGGCAACCAGTCACGCGTAAGCAAAATGCGTTTGCAGCCGATGGGGTAGTCCGGCTTCAGCCGCGCGCGGAGCCCCGGATCACGCACCTGCATCTTGAATTGCAGACGTGACAAGGCCGACACGGCTCCCTCAATCCAGCGATTGCCCGCATAAGCGCGCGCCAAGGTTTCGGTGAGGCACTTGATGCGAAAGCGATCGACATCATGCAGCACCGGAAAACGGCGGAACAACCACTGTTCGGTGCCTGAGAATACGCGGTCGAACTTCGGAATCACCCAGCCTGGCGACCGTTGGAAGACATGCAGCTTGGCGACCTTCGGCGCGATCGCCGGCACGAACTGGATCGCACTGGCGCCGGTGCCAATCGCGGCGACCCGTTGGCCTGCGAGATCGTGATCGTGATCCCAGGTCGCCGAGTGAAAGTAGCGGCCTTGGAATGTTTCGAGGCCCGGTATGGCCGGAATCGACGGCCGATGCAGCTGCCCAACCGCGCTGACCACGTGATCCGCTTCGATCGTCGAACCGTCACCCAGCGACAATCGCCAGCAAACGTCGGACTCGTCATACCGGGCCTGCGCGACTTCGGCGCCAAACCGGATATGCGAACGCAGTCGAAACTTGTCCGCGCAGTGCCGCATGTACCCGAGAATCTCGGGCTGTGGCGCGTAGCGGCTGGACCAGGGGTAGTGATTCTCGAACGAGAACGAGTACAGGCGCGACGGGACATCGCAGGCCGCACCAGGATAGGTGTTTTCACGCCAGGTCCCGCCGACATCCTGGGCTTTTTCCAGCAGCACGAAGTCGTCAATGCCGGCCTGCTTGAGGTAGTAGGCCATTCCCAACCCGCCGAACCCGGCACCGATGATCGCGACCCGGTAGCGCCCGCGATCTGGCGTCATTGCCTCTGCTGTCATGGCGATGTCCTCTGTCTCCAACGCAGTGTCTGACCCCTCTGGCCACAATGGTGGCCGGGCGCCTTCATACCACCGACGCTAGAGACATAAATGACACTTGTCAATTATTGACCCAGCCATCCCACCACCGCGAAGCATCTCGCGGCAAAAGCCTGCCATCCGCTAGACTACGCGCGCCGTACCACTGCACGCGCCTGTAGCTCAGCTGGATAGAGCATCGGCCTTCTAAGCCGGCGGTCGCAGGTTCGAATCCTGCCGGGCGCGCCA
>NZ_CAXRDQ010000052.1:0-5123 GCF_964229365.1 Abyssibacter sp.
GCACGAATGCTCTACACCACGAAGCACAAGAAGAAGGCACCGACTGCGAAGGTCTCTCCTTTCTACAAGAAAACCATCGGTTACGGACTGCCGGACTTCGCAGAGGAACTCAACTACGGAGTCGATCTATCAACCATCTGATAATGGTATCAGGTTGGTGGGGTAAAGGTGCCCCATCAACCATTAAATCCGTATACCCGCGAAATGTAGTTCTTCGGCGACAGCGAGAAAGCAGCGTAAGTGTCGAATCTCCATTTCGCCTCCTGTTGTCAGTACAAAGGCCGTTTGAGAGTCGCAGCGTTGTAGCCGCTCATCTCACCGAGTTCATCCAGTTCAGGCCTGTCGCCGCTTTTGTGGCGCTGCGCGACTGCCTCGCCCTGCGGTCCGGGCAAGGCGTGTGACCAGCCGCCGGCCAGCGTCTTGTAGACCGCCACCAACGCCGTCGCCCTGCGGGTGGCGCTTTGTGCCAGCAAGTCTTCGGACTCCAAGCGTGAACGTTCGGCCTCCAGCACATCCAAAACATGGATGGCGCCGCCCTCAAATTGCAGGCGAGCCGTCTTGGCTGCCCGACGGCTGGCCTCGGTCGCCTGTACCAGCATGGCGTACTCGGTCTGCGCGCGCGATAGGCGTACCAGCGCGTTCTCGGTTTCTTCCATGGCGCGCAGCACCGTGCGCTCGTATACCGCCAAGTTTTCGGCAGTGGCTGAATTGGCCGCCGCGATGCGCGACCGCACCCGGCCCACGTCTAGGAAGGAACCACCCACACCGAGCGAGATCATTCGCGTTTCACTATCACGCTCGAACAACGAACCAAAGCCCAACGCCTGCGTGCCGATCAGCCCTCCCAACGTAAAGCGAGGGAACAGGTCTGCCATGGCTACGCCGATACGCGCAGTGGCCGCAGCCAGCCTACGTTCTGCCGCAGCCACATCGGGACGGCGACGCAGTAGATCGCCCGGTGCACCGGCGTTGATCTGGGCGGGCAGCTCAGGCAAGGCTGCGGGGTGATCCAGCACTTCGGCCATCGCCGCAGGCGTGCGGCCAGTGAGCACGGCAATGCGGTGGGCGGCCACAGCAGCCTCAGCTTCAAGCGGCGGAATGCGCGAGCGTGTCAGCGCCAATTGCGTGCGGGCGCGGTCGGCATCGAACGACGTGCCCCGGCCGTTCTCGAACAAGACCTCGATCAGCCGCAGCGTTTCGGCTTGGTTGATTTCGTTGTCCCGCGCGACCTGTAATTGCACTTGCAAGCCGCGCAAGCGGAAATAGGCGTCGGTCAACTCGGCCACCATAGCCACTTGTACGCCCGCCAGGTCGGCTGCGCTGGCCTCGGTCTCGGCGCGCTGCGATTCCACGCTGCGCCGCACTCGGCCAAAGAAGTCCAATTCCCAGATCACGGATAGGCTAGCCGAATGCAGATCGTTATCCCGGTCGGAGCGGGACGCATCCGGTGCTTGTGCAGCACTGGCGCGCTGGGTACTGATTTCACCGGACGCGCCCAGCGTCGGATAGTAGTCTTGGCGACGTTCGCGCGACAGTGCGCTGGCTTGCTCGTAGCGCGACAGTGCTATGCGGATGTCGTGATTGGCGTGAAGAGCATTCTCCACCAAAGAGTGCAGCACCGGGTCATCCAGTTCCCGCCAGAATTGCGCATCGGCCTCCGGTACAAGCTGGGACACGGCAACGGGGTCTTGGCGGGCATACGTCACTGCCTGGGGCGCGGCAGGTGCCTTGTAATTCGGCCCTACTGCGCAAGCTGCCAGCGTCAACGCCACCAAAGGGAGCAGTACCAGATGTGGCATCCGACGTAGGCATGGTCGGATGCGGGATGGCGTTTGAAGCATGACGGAATCAGTCCTTGTGGAGTCAGTCATGGGTGGCCTCCATGGCGACATTTGCCTGGCGACGTGGCTTGCGCGTCGCGAGCCTGCGTAACGCGACGTAGAAAACAGGAGTCAGGAATAAACCGAACAAGGTCACGCCGAGCATGCCGGCGAACACAGTCATTCCCATAACCTGGCGAATCTCCGCGCCTGCGCCGGAACCGACCATCAGCGGCACCACGCCAGCGATGAAGGCGATGGAAGTCATGATGATCGGGCGCAGACGAAGGCGTGATGCCTCCAGCGCGGCATCGAGGATGCTGTGCCCCTTGCGCTCAAGTTCACGGGCGAACTCCACGATCAGAATGGCATTCTTGGAGGCCAGACCAATCAGCACTATCAAGCCAATCTGCACGAAAATGTTGCTGTCACCACCCGCGAGCCACACGCCCGTCATGGCCGACAACAGGCTCATGGGCACGATCAGGATGACGGCCAGCGGCAACGTCCAGCTTTCGTACAGTGCCGCCAGCACCAGGAAGACCAACAGTACCGCCAGCGGGAACACCACCAGCGCGGTATTGCTTTGCGTGACCTGCTGGTAGCTGAGGTCGGTCCACTCCAGTTGCATGCCTGGCGGCAGCACCTTGTCTGCAATGGATTGCACTTGCTGCAATGCCTGCGATGACGACACCAGACGCGGATCTGACTCACCAATCAGGTCGGCAGATGGATAGCCGTTGAAGCGGATGACGGGATCGGGGCCGAATGTCTTGCGCACGTCCACCATGCTGCCGATGGGCACCATGTCGCCATTGGCGTTGCGGGTGCGCAGTTTGACCACGTCCTCGACAGAACTGCGGAACGGTGCGTCCGCCTGAGCCATCACCCGGAAGGTGCGGCCAAAGCGCGTGAAGTCGTTGACATACGCCGAACCCAGGTACACTTGCAGCGTATCGAAAAGATCGGTCACGGCCACGCCCTGTGCCTTCGCCTTGGTGCGGTCCACTACGGCGTCAAGCTGCGGCACATTGGCCTGATAGGAACTGATCGGATATTGGAATCCCGGTTCTTGCGAGATGGCCGTCGCCAGCTCGGTGGTCGCCGTCTGCAATGCGGCATAGCCCTCACGGTTGCGATCCTGCACGTAAAGAGAGAACCCGGAACCCGCGCCCAGCCCCATGACAGGGGGCGGCATGATGGCAAAGGCCAGACCGTCCTGCTCCTGAGCGAAGCGCTCGTTCAACTGTTCCGCAATCTCGGTTGCAGTGTGCTTGCGCTCATTGATGGGCTTGAGTATGAAATACACTAGGCCGCTATTGGACGTGTTGGTCGACTGCAAGCCGTTCATGCCCGGGAACTGCACGGCGTTGTAGACGCCATCGGTCTTGAGCGCGATGTCGCTCACACGGCGGACCAGCGCTTCCGTGCGCTCCAGGGATGCACCCTCGGGTAGCTGGATGACACCGATGAGATACAGCTTGTCCTGCATGGGGATGAATCCGCCAGGGACGGCCTTGAACACAGCTCCCGTCGCCACCAGTAGCGCGATGTAGACGAGAAACACCGCACCACGCCGCCCGAGGATGCGCGACACGCTGTTTCCATAGCCATCCGCGCTGCGCAGGAAGAAACGGTTGAACGGCCGGAATATCCAGCCCAGACTGCGATCCAGCACCCGCGTGGGCAGGTCTGGCGCGGCACCATGCGGGCGAAGCAGGCGCGCGGCCAGCGCAGGCGACAGCGTCAGCGAGTTGATGGCCGAAATTACCGTGGAGATCGCAATGGTGACGGCGAACTGTTTGTAGAACTGCCCTGTCACGCCGGACAGGAATGCCATAGGCACGAATACCGAGCACAGCACCAGCGAGATGGCGACGATGGGGCCACTGACTTCGCGCATGGCCTGATGGGCCGCAGCCAGCGGCGCCAGCCCTTCGGCGATGTTGCGCTCGACGTTTTCCACCACCACGATCGCGTCGTCCACCACGATCCCGATGGCAAGCACGAGTCCAAAAAGCGTGAGCGTATTGATGGAAAAGCCCAGCATCAGCAGCACGGCGAAGGTGCCTACCACCGACACCGGCACGGCTAGCAGTGGGATGATGGAGGCACGCCAAGTCTGAAGGAACAAGATCACCACCAGCACCACCAGTCCGATGGCTTCCAGCAGAGTGTTGACGACCGCCTTGATCGACTGACGCACGAAGACAGTTGAGTCATACTCCACCGACCATTCCACTCCCTCGGGAAAGCGCTTGGCCAACTCGTCCATCTTCGCGCGGACTTGATCCGAGATTTCGATGGCATTGGCGCCCGGGGCTTCAAGGACAGAGATCGCGACAGCAGGCTTGTTGTTGAGCAACGACATCAGCGAGTAGCTGGATGCGTCCATTTCCACGCGCGCCACATCTCGCAGCCGGGTGACCTGACCCTGCGATCCGGTCTTGACGATGACGTCGCCGAACTCTTCTTCCGTCACCAGCCGGCCCTGCGCATTGATGGACAGGAGGAAGTCGCTTCCCGAGGGGTTGGGCGGCGCACCTAGTTGACCGGCCGAGACCTGGACGTTCTGTTCGCGCACGGCTTCGACCACATCGCCGGCGGTCATACCCAGCGCCGCAATTTTGTCGGGGTCCAGCCATAAGCGCATGGCGTAGTCGCCAGAGCCGTAGATCTTGGCATCGCCCACCCCCTGGATGCGTGCCAACTCGTCGCGTACATGGAGCACGGCATAGTTGCGCAGGTACAGCGCGTCATAGCGATCGCCCGGCGAGCGCAACTGCACGACCAGCGTTTCGTTGTGGGACTGTTTGACGGTCACCACACCTTGCTGGCGCACCGCTTCGGGAAGACGCGGCTCTGCCTGGGCGACACGGTTCTGTACCTTGACCTGGGCGTCGTCGGGATCGGTGCCAGGACGGAAGGTGACGGTCAGCACCAACACGCCATCACTACCGGCCACGGACTTCATGTAGAGCATGTTTTCCACGCCGGTGATGGATGCCTCCAGTGGTGCGGCTACCGTGTCGGCGATTTCGCGCGGATTTGCGCCAGGATACGTGGCGCGAACCTGTACGGTGGGTGGCACGACTTCCGGGTACTCGCTGACGGGCAAGAGCGGGATCGCGATCAACCCAACCACGAAAATGATGATGGACAGCACGGCCGCAAAAATCGGCCTGTCCACGAAAAAGCGGGCAAAGTTCATGATGGCTGGCTCTCCGCGCTCATTCGCTCGCCTGGGCGATTTGTCGGCCTGCAGGCGCCATTTCAATGTCCTGGGCCGTCACTGGCATGACG
>NZ_CAXRDQ010000053.1:0-9357 GCF_964229365.1 Abyssibacter sp.
TTCAGACGTGTGCTCTTCCGATCTCAGCCACGACGATGGAGGTCCCTTCATGCGCGGCCTCGCGCGTGCCCAGGGGCTTGTCGTTCTTCAGCAAAATGCGCTGGATTTGCGAGACGACGTGTTCGACATCATCGCGGCGGCTGCGCAGATACGGGTCTTCCATCGCCTCGAACACGCGGATCAGCGTGTCGCGCTGGCTTTTCAGCGAGGCTTCGGCGTTGACGCCGCGCTCGCTGATCAGTTCTTCCACCGCTTCGGAGAACGCGCGGTCCTCCAGCATCAGCATATGTGATTCGATGAAGGCCGAAATTTCGCCGGGGGTCCCCTTGGGAATCCGCTCCTGCACGTCCTTGAGCTGTGTTCGGGCCCGCCGCAGGGCCGAACGGTAGCGCCTGATTTCGGCCCCGACTTCGAAGGGTTCCAGCGCGTACTCGGGTATGTCCAGATCGCCGGAGACGATCTTCAGCGCGCGACCGATGGCAATGCCGCGCGCGACACCAATGCCCGAGAGCCAAAGGCTCATGCCAGCGGCTCTCGTCCTGTATGCCGGCGTCTGGTCACGCGTCCTCGCCGAAGCGGTCGGCGATCAGGGCTGCGACCGCTTCCAGCGCGGCCTCCGCGTCGGCGCCTTCGGTCTCCAGTTCCAACTCGGTGCCTTTGCCGGCGGCGAGCATCATCAATCCCATCATGCTTTTACCGCTGACCTCGCGGTCGCCGCGGCGCAGCGTCACCCGACTTTCGAACTGCCGTGAACAGGTCACGAGCTTGGCCGTTGCCCGTGCGTGCAGGCCGAGTTTGTTCACAATCGTGACGGTCGTGTTTGGCATGGCGATGGTCTGATCAGTCCGGGTGCTGGCAGTCGACGATACCGCGTCGTCCGCCCTCGATGGCGGCAGTCGACAGCGCATCCAGGGCCTGGTCGTGGTAGTTGAAGACCCGCAGCAGCATCGGCATGTTCACGCCGGCCACGACGCGCGTGCGCTGATCGGTCGCCACGCGCGTGGCCAGGTTGCCCGGTGTGGATCCATAGGCGTCGGTGAGGATGAGCACGCCGTCGCCAGAATCCAGCCGTTCGATCATGCGAGTGCCCTGGCGGATGAGTACCTCGGTGTCCTGAACGCGGCGCACTTCGAGGATATCGGTGTCCAGCGGCAGTTCGCCGATTACGTCCCGCACGGTGGCGAGCAGGTGCTGGCCTAGCCGGCCGTGGGTGACGAGCAGAAGTCCGCAGCTCATGCCAATTCCGAATGTCTGATTTGAATCGCCCGGCCGGCCGCGCGAAAGCGCTCTGCTAGCGCCTCCACGAGGTAGACGGATCGGTGCCGGCCGCCGGTGCAGCCGATGCCCACGGTGATGTAGGTTCGGTCCTGCCCCTCGAAGGCAGGCAGCCAACGGTCGAGAAAGCTGGCGATGTCGTTCTCCAGGGCCTGGCAGGCGGGCAGGCTGGCGAGGTAGTCGGCAACATCCGCATCCTGCCCGGTCTGCGGCTTGAGCGCCGGTTTCCAGTGGGGGTTGGGCAGGCAGCGTACGTCGAACACGTAGTCGACATCATCCGGCACGCCGTACTTGAAGCCAAATGACAGGAACAACACCGTTAGAGGGGCATCGGGCGTGCCGCCGATACGATGTCGCACGCGTTCGCGCAGTTCGTGGACGTTGGTTTTGGATGTATCGAGGATGATCTCGGCGCAATCGGCGATCGGATCAAGCAGCGTGCGTTCGGTGGCGATCGCATCGCGCAGCGTGATGTCGGCATCGGTCAACGGATGCTTGCGCCGGGTTTCGCTGAAACGTCGCAGCAGAACGTCTTCGTCGGCTTCCAGGAATAGCGTCGAGACGCGAACCCCCCGCGCGCGCAGCGCAGTGATGTGCTCGCTGTACCCGCGTAGCTCGTTGCGCGATGCACGCGCATCAACGCCAACCGCGAGCTGGCGCGGCGCTTCAGGCGCCGCTTCGGCATGCGTTGCCAGGGAATCCAGCAAGGCCATCGGCAGGTTGTCGATGCAGAAATACCCCTGATCTTCCAGCACGCGCAGCGCGACCGACTTGCCGGCCCCGGACAGGCCGCTGACGACAATCAGTTCCACGTGGCGGCTCCGGTGGTTTCGGCGGCTTTGCGGTGCAGTCCGGCAGCAAGGACGGCGGTCTCGATCAGCTCGGGTGAGGCGGGCGCAGCATCGACCGGGATGGACCAGCCAGGCAAGGTCGTGCCAAGAAACTCGAAGGATCGCGGCCGCGAGCCTGATAGCGGTCTGGCGTCGGTTTCCGGGGTTCGGGTCAGTTCGATCAGGAGATCAACCGGGGTGGACGCCTGAATCGCCGCGGGGCCGAGCAGGGACGGCACGTTGATCACGCCGATGCCCCGCAGTTGCAGGCGACCGTGAAGGGCATCCGACGCGCGGCCGATCCAGCGGTTGGCATGACATTCGAACGCCGGTGCGTCGTCGGCGACCAGGGCATGACCGCGACGGATCAGGCGTAGTGCCAATTCGCTCTTGCCGGTGCCGCTATCGCCGGTCAGGAATACGCCGCACCCGTACATGGCCATCAGGACGCCGTGCCGGGTGGTCAAGTTCGGATCAGGCCTGAGCCGGCAGTTCCGAGACGATGTGCTCATGCAACGCCTCGTCCGAGGTGGCATCGCGCATCGCCTGAACGAATGCGTCGTCGGACAACCGCTCCGCGATGGTCTTGAGGATTTCCAGATGGGTTTGCATCGCATCCTGCGGGACCAGCAGGCCGAAGATCAGATCGACCTTCGAGCCGTCATCGGCGTCGTAGTCGATACCGGATTCAAGGCGGACAAAGGCCGCGGCAGGTTTGTCCAGACCACGCATGCGGCCGTGGGGAATCGCAACGCCACCTTTCAAGGCCGTGCTGCCCAGCTTTTCACGATTGACCAGGCTGGTCAGCACGTCGGATGCGCTGAGGTCAGGAGCCACTTCAACCAGCAGCTTGGACAATTCTTCGAGTGCGCGCTTCTTGCTCGCGATCGATCCGAGTGTGCGGACCTGGGCAGGCGCGAGGAGATCAGCTAGTTCCATTGGAAATCTCCGTGACGAGTCGGTAGGCGGTGAATGATCAGTGGGCGTTAGTGTAACAACCAAAACGAAGCGAGGCCGGGTCGCTAAGCGGCCCCGGCCTCGCTGGTTTGGGCTCCTCCCTCGGGCAACCGTTACCGGTCTCCCAGGAAACCCGACGTGTTTACTGCAGCATCTCTGCGATGCGTTGCGGTCCCTTGCCGTGATGGTTGGTGACTCGTTCCTTGAAGCGTCGGGTCTGGCGATCCAGCTTGTCGATCAACTGGTCAATCGCCTTGTACATGTCGTCTGCGACGGCCTCCGCATGGAGGTTCTTGCCGCTGGCGTGGAGTGTTGCCTCCGCCTTGTGTCGAATCTTTTCGACGGTGAGGACGACCTCAGCATCGATCAGATGATCGAAATGCCGCTCGACTCGGGACAGCTTTTGCGTGACGAAATCACGCATCGCATCGGTGAGCTCGACGTGGTGGCCGGAGATATTTAGGTTCATGCGTTCACTCCTGAATCTGAAATCATTCGACGGCCCCCGAAAGTGGAAGTCGTCGGGTCAGACCAAGCGGCGACGCTCGTGGGAAGGTGGCAGGTCCATCGCTTCTCGATATTTTGCGACGGTGCGCCGTGCAACCTGGATGCCGTCTTCCAGCAGCAGTTTGGCAATGCGGCTGTCGGACAGTGGCTTCTCAGGAGACTCTTCCTTGATCATGCGCCGAATCATGGCCTGGATCGCGGTTGCTGAGCACTGACCTCCTTCCACGGTAGACACGTGGCTTGAGAAGAAATATTTCAACTCGAACAGCCCACGCGGCGTGTGCATGTATTTCGACGAGGTCGCACGCGACACCGTCGACTCATGCACGCCGAGCTGCTCGGCTACGTCCCTCAGGACGAGAGGCTTCATCGCCTCCTCACCATATTCCAGAAAAGCACGCTGCTGTTCAATGATGCACTGCGCAACGCGTAGCAGAGTCTCATTGCGGCTCTTGAGGCTGTTCAGGAAGTAACGCGCCTCCTGCAGGTGCTGTTTCATGCACTGCTGGTCTTCGCTCTGATCTGCGCGCTTAACCAAGCCCAGATAGTCAGTATTGATCCGCAGCTTGGGCGTGATGTCGGGATTCAGCGAAACCGACCAGCGCCCCTGGCGCTTGCTCACGAAGACTTCGGGAGCGACATATTCGGCTTCGTGGTCGACAAAATCAGCCCCAGGATGGGGTTGCAGGTTGCGAATGAGGTCGACGGATTCGGCAATGACATCGACCGGTTGCCGCAGCACCCGCGACAGGCCGCGCAGGTCGTTCCGGGCGAGCAATTCCAGATGCTCGGCTGCGATGTCCTTGGCCAGGTCGACCACCGGCCCGCGATTCAGGCCATCGAGTTGCAGGCAAAGGCATTCAGCCAGGTGACGTGCGCAAACACCGGCCGGATCGAAACGTTGCACGGTGTCGAGCACGGGCGCGATGGCATCTGGTGTGTAGCCAAGTTCGAGCAGTCGCTGCTCCACCACAGGCCAGTCCGCAATGTAGCCGCGATCGTCGACGGCATCGATCAGGTGTGCGGCAATGTCGTTCTCGGCCGCCGACAGGCTCGCCAGATCCGCCTGCCAAGCGAGATGTTCGCGCAGGCTGGTCTTGCGATGCAGGTTCGCCTGACGGTACTCGTACCAGGCTTCGTCGGCTTCGCGCGAGCGGTGCGACGTGCCGTCGTAGATATCGGTCCATTCTGCGTCGACGGGTAACTCGTCGGGGATGGCTTCGTCGTTGGTTTTTGAATCGGCCGCGTCTTGGGCCGGCGTTTCGTCGGGGGCAGCGTCGATGTCCTCCGCGTGTTCCAACATCATGTTGGAGTCCAGCGCTTGCTGAATTTCCTGTTGGAGATCCAGCGTGGAGAGCTGGAGCATGCGGATGGCTTGCTGCAGCGCCGGCGTCATCGCCAGCGACTGACCCATGCGTAGTGCAAGGGCTGGACGCATTACTGTTCGGAGTGGCTAATGGGCATGGCTTGAAGATACGCCCCAGCAATCCGCTGACGCAAGCGGATGGCAGTATTCTTGCTTAACAAGAAATTAATATTTGCAATTCGCGATGCGTCGTGGCTAAAGCTGGAACGTATCGCCCAGATAAACAGCCCGAACCTGCGGATTGTCGAGGATCGTTTCGGGTGGACCCTCCGCAATGACTTCACCGTCGGACAGAATGTAGGCGCGTGAACAAATGCCGAGCGTTTCACGCACGTTGTGGTCGGTGATCAACACGCCGATGCCACGATCCTGCAGGTGCCGGATGATCTGTTGTATGTCGCCCACGGAGATCGGGTCGACGCCGGCGAAGGGTTCGTCCAGCAGGATGAACTGCGGATCCGCCGCCAGTGCGCGGGCAATTTCCACCCGCCGACGCTCACCGCCTGACAAGCTCATGCCCAGGGTGTCGCGCACATGCTCTATGTGCAGTTCGCCGAGCAGGCCTTCGAGTAGCTCCTGGCGTTGCGCCTTGGACAGGGATCGCCGGGTTTCCAGGATTGCGAGGATATTTTCGGCCACCGTGAGTTTGCGAAACACGGACGCTTCCTGCGGGAGATACCCCACACCCAGGCGTGCACGTGTATGCATCGGCATGCGGCTGATGTCTCGTTCGCCCAGCGTAATCCGGCCTGCATCGGCGGCGACCAGCCCGACAATCATGTAGAACGAAGTCGTTTTACCGGCGCCGTTTGGGCCAAGCAGGCCGACGACTTCGCCGGCGTTGACGTGGATGCTCACATCCTTGACCACGGTGCGCTTCTTGTAGCTCTTGCGCAGATTGCGGGCGCGTAGCGTCGTGCTCATGGCGCGTTGCTGACATCAGGGGCGGGGATGGTGATGCGGACCCGTTCGGAGTCGCCGCCGGCGGCGCGCATGCGCTGGTCGGCCAGGTTGTACTCGATCTTTCCGGCACTTAGCGTGTCGGCGCCGCGTTCGATGCGGGCGCCGCCTTCCAGTGTCAGTTGCCGTGAGCCGGTGTCGTAGGTCATTGAGGTTGCGGTGGCGGTGATCGGCCCGTCGGCATTGTCAGGCGTGTGTGTCAGGCGTGCAGGTTGGCCTTCCATCGTTGCACGTAGCTGGCCGTTGCTGGGTCGCCGAATGGTCAGGCGGTCACCGGTCAGGTCGATGCCTTGCTGCTGTAGCTGGACGTTGCCGGAATAGACGCTATAGCCCTGCGATTCATCGAGTTCCGCGCGATCGGCGTCCACGGTCAGCCGGCCAGTCTGGGCCAGGGCGGTGGTGGGCAGCAGGGTCAGCCCCGTTAGCAGCAGCGGCACGAGCCGGTTCAGTTTATTCATCGATTTCGGCCCGTACCCGGTTCAACAGTTCCACTTGTGTCCCCTGGAAATCGGCGACGAGGCCGATCGCTTCCACGTGCTTGTCCGGGCTGCGCAGCTCAACCGGTGCCTCCGAACGCAAGGTTTCGGATTCGAGTTCTACCAGCAACTGTTCGGTGTTGAAGTCCACCGGAACCCCGGCTTCGTCCCGTCCATGGACATTCACGGCGCCGGTCAGTTCGATGCGGTCCTGGCTGGGCGGCACGCGGCCGCTGGGTGCGGACAAGGTCCAGACACTTTGCCGACCGCCAAGATAGTCGACATCCACCGTGCTCAATGCCAGCGAACCGTCGGCGAAGTAGGTCGCGCGATCGGCGGTGGCGCGGTACTCAAGTTGGCCGTCGTCGCCGAAGCGGCGCAAGCGCATGTCTGCCAGATAGGAGCGGGCATCCGGCGGCGGAGCGGCGATGTTCTCGGGTGGCGACGAGTCGCCTTGCAGCAGCGCGATCCCGACGGCGCCCATGATCGCAACCGCCAGCAGGGGGATCCCGGGCGCGGTCAGCGCGCTCATGCGTAGCCGGCTCTTGCGCTCACTCACTGCTGGGCATCCAGAATCAGGTCACAGGCTTCGCGTACGGCGCCATGTCCGCCATCGAACTGGCTGATCCAGTCCGCCGCAGCCTGGGCCGAGTGGTGGGCGTTGGCGACGGTCAATGCCAGCCCGGCACGCTGCATGATGGGTACATCCGGCGCGTCGTCGCCCATGCAGGCCACCTGCTGATCGTCCAGACCCAGTGCATCAACGAGGTGTTCATAGGCCGGCAGTTTCACCCGCGTGGACAGGACGATGTGCTCCACGCCCAGCTTGCGCAGTCGCTGTTCGTAGGCTGGGGATGGCCGACCGCTGATGACGGCGACATGAATGCCGGCGTCGACGAGCAGGCGCAGGCCGAGGCCGTCGCGCACGCTGGAGGTCTTGAGCTCGGTGCCGTCGGGGGCAAGGTAGAGCTTGCCATCGGTCAGCACGCCATCGATATCGAAGATGACCAGGCGGATTTTCGATGCGCGTTCGCGGATGTCGTGGGGTTCAGACAACGCCAGCTCTCAGCAGGTCATGCATATGAAGAAGCCCGGTGACGCGTTGATGGTCGTCGCGAACCACCAGGGTGGTGATGCTGAAATCCTGCATGATCTTGACGGCTTCTGCAGCCAGCGTGCCGGGGGCGATCACCTTGGGGTTCTTGGCCATCACCGAGGCGATTGGCGTTTTGTGGACATCGAGTCCGCCGTCCAGCGTGCGGCGCAGGTCGCCATCTGTGTAGATGCCGACCATTCGGCCTTCGGTGTCGTCGATCACGGTCATGCCCAGGCCTTTCTGTGTCATCTCGACCAGTGCCTCGGCGACGGTGACGGTCTCCGCCACTCGGGGGATATCGTCACCGCTGTGCAGCAGATCATCGATTTTCAGCAGCAGGCGGCGTCCGAGCGAGCCACCCGGATGCGACAGTGCGAAATCCGCTTCGGTGAACCCGCGGGCCTCAAGCAGCGCAACGGCCAGCGCATCGCCCATCGCCAGTGTCGCGGTCGTGCTGGCGGTGGGTGCCAGATTCAGCGGGCAGGCTTCCTTGTTGACGCCGACGTCCAGATGAACATCGGCCATGCGTGCCAACGTCGAATCTGCCCGGCCTGTCATCGCGATGAGCGGCACGCCGAGCCGCTTGATGACGGGGAGAATGGCGGTGATCTCTGCCGTCTCGCCCGAGTTTGACAACGCGAGGACCACATCGGCGCGTGTGATCATGCCGAGATCGCCGTGGCTGGCTTCGCCGGGGTGGACGAAGAACGCGGGGGTGCCGGTGCTTGCCAATGTCGCCGCGATCTTGTTGCCGATATGGCCCGACTTGCCCATGCCGACGACCACGATTCGCGCGGTGCAGGCGATGCAGAGCTCACAGGCACGGACGAACGCATCGTCGATCCGGTCGATTAGATGGTCGATGGCATCGCGCTCAATCTGCAATACGGACTGGCCAAGGCGACGAATTTGTTCTGGGTGCAGTGACGTCATGGTTTGTTATCCGGAGATGAGCAGAAGAGTCTCATAGCCCACAAAGGCGACGAGCAGCAGGCTGCCCTCGATGCGCGTGATCTGCCCGCGTCCACGCCAGCCCGCGCACATCAGAAACATCAGCGCCGTGAGGGCGAGCATGACCGGCATGTCGCGTGTCAGCACCGCGGCATCGACGAGTCCCGGACTCAACCAGGCTGGCATTGCGAGTACCACCAGCAGGTTGAACAGGTTGGAGCCCAGTACATTGCCCAGTGCGATCTCGGGTTCGCCCTTGAGGGCGCCGGCCACGGAGGCGGCCAGTTCCGGCAGGCTGGTCCCCAGTGCGACGATGGTGAGCCCGATCACCAGATCGCTGATCCCGAAGGTGTTGGCGACGTTGACCGCGCCCCAGACCAGCAACTGCGAGGACAGCGGCAGCAGAATCAGTCCGACGACCGTCCACAGAATGGCGCGCCCCATCGGTGCCTGCTCGGGGACATCGACGGCCAGATCGTCTCCCGCCGCGAGTGGCGCTCCGACTTTCGCCATTCGGGCCATCCAGACCAAGACCGCGATCAGGGCGGCCAGTAGTACGACACCATCCGCGCGGTCGAGCTGGCGGTCCCACATCAGCACGAAGGCGCCGATGCAGACGACGGACAGGACAGGCAGCTCGCGCTTGAGGACCGAGCTGTTCACGACCAACGGCGTGACCAGCGCCGTGACGCCCAGGATCAGCGCGATATTAGTGACGTTCGAGCCAATGGCATTGCCGATGGCCAGTCCGGACTTGCCTTGAAGCGCGGCCACCGCCGCGACAAACATCTCCGGTGCCGATGTGCCTAGCCCCACCACGGTGAGTCCGACCAGCAGCTTGGGTACGCCCAGATCCTGCGCCAGGGCGGCGGCACCGGCGATGAACCGGTCCGCGCCCCAGATCAGCAGGACGAATCCGACGGCGATGGCGAGGACGCT